>JAZNPJ010000170.1:0-10915 GCA_045589635.1 Clostridia bacterium | reverse complement strand
GATTCACTTACAATAGCACGCCACGAAATTATGTGTTCACTACAAGATGTAATTTCTGTGAGTGCTGGTCTTTTAAAGGCTAAGGGCAGATTTTATATGATACACCGTCCGTCAAGACTTGCAGATATAATGTATCTTATGCGTTATTATAAAATTGAGCCAAAAAAGATAAGAATGGTAGCACCATATATTGGTAAAGAGCCAAACCTTGTACTGATTGAGGGAATAAAATGCGGCGGTGCAGAACTGAAAATATTGCCTACACTATATGTCTATAACCAAAATGGACAATACAGCAAAGAAATTGACGAAATATATGGAAGAGTCTGATTTTCCATATTCATAAAGGAGATATTATACAAAATGAGTGGAATTTTATATTTATGTGCCACGCCCATCGGTAATTTGGGGGATATCAGTGCAAGGTGCCTTGAAATATTTAAAGAGGCAGACCTTATAGCAGCAGAGGATACAAGACGTACAATGCAGCTTTTAAACCACTTTAATATTTCAAAGCCACTCACAAGCTACCACGAACACAATAAACGTGAAAAAGGCGAGTATATTATAGGCCTTTTAAAAGAGGGTAAAAATATTGTTCAGGTATCAGATGCGGGTACTCCCGCAATATCCGACCCGGGCGAGGACTTGGTTAAGCTTTGCATAGAAAATGATATTACCGTAACTTCAGTTCCGGGACCTGTTGCAGGAATAAATGCCCTTATTCTTTCGGGTTTATCGACCTCAAGATATGCATTTGAGGGATTTTTATCCGTTAATAAAAGACACAGAGCAGAGCATCTTGAAATGGTAAAAAACGACACCCATACACTTATATTTTACGAAGCACCCCATAAGCTTAAAAATACACTTTTAGATATGCAAAAGGTTTTTGGAGGTAAAAGACGTATTGCGATAGCACGTGAGCTTACCAAGTTGCACGAGGAGATTATAAGAACAGATATTGACGGTGCAATAGCAGTTTATGAGGAAAAATCACCAAGAGGAGAGTATGTGCTCGTAATAGAGGGCGCAACAGATGTAGTAGGGGACACTAAAAATGAATGGGAAGAAATGAGTGTTAGTGAACACGTTGAAAAATATATAAACGAGGGACTTACACCAAAAGAAGCAATAAAGAAAGTTGCAACAGACAGAGGAGTTTCCAAACGCGATATATACAGTGAATATCATGAGATATAAGGGGGAGATTTTATGAAAAAGAAAAATGCTATATTGCTTGCAGCAGTGGCGGCAGGAGTTGCATACAGTGCCTATGAGGGTAGAGGCGTTTTTAACAAAATACGTTTTAGGAGCGTGCATGAGGCTGTATCTTCATATGTAAATTCTCATTACTCCAATGCATATTATTCTCCTATCAGTGCCACACAAAAGGGATACATAACGACAATAACAACAAGTGCAGGGGAAAAGGTTTTACTCTATATCACCCGCTCTAAAGAAAATGTATTTGTATTTAGTGAAGAAATAATATGTTAGTTTTAAGCAGGAACTGTTTGTTCCTGCTTTTTTATTACAACAACCTTAAAAATATATTACTTTGGCAAATTAACTTTAAATAAAATCAATTATATGCTATAATTAAACTATATAATGGTTTTACTGTGTAAAGTAACAAAAAACAACATCACTCCATATTATAACTATACGAAATATATTATAATGTGAGGTGTGATTACGTGTCAAAGCTTGTTATAAAAGGTAAAAACCCTCTTTTGGGTGAGATTAGCACTCAGGGTGCAAAAAACTCTGTACTTCCTATTCTTGCAGCAACAATATTAGCAGATGGTGAGTGTGTTATACATAACTGCCCGTATTTAAGAGATGTGGATAAAACAGATTTAGTATTACAACGGCTTGGCTGTAAGGTTGTGCGCGAAAAAAATACGGTTACGGTTAATCCTACAGGGTTTTGTGGTTGCAAAATAAGAGAAGATTTGATGAGAGAAATGCGCTCATCAATTATATTTTTAGGCGCAATTATATCAAAGTGTTCGCAAGCTATTGTAAGTATGCCGGGTGGTTGTCCTATAGGTTTAAGACCTATTGACCTACACCTAAAAGCACTAAAAAAGCTTGGTGTTGAAATTGAAGAGGAACACGGTTACATAAATTGCAGAGCAAAAAAACTAAAAGGCGCAAATATTCATCTTGATTTCCCAAGTGTTGGTGCTACAGAAAATATAATGCTTGCTTCGGTTTATGCAGAGGGTGAAACCACAATATCCAATGCAGCATTAGAACCCGAAATTGTTGACCTTGCAAACTTTTTAAATAAAATGGGTGCAAACATTTCAGGTGCAGGAACGGGATTTATTCGAATAGTTGGTGTAAAAGCACCCTTAAAGGGAGCAGAGTATACTGTAATTCCCGATAGAATTGCAGCCGCTACCTATCTTGCAGCGGCCGCAGCAACAGAGGGAGAAATATTTTTAAGAAATACAGAGCCACGCCATATGGGAGCTATGCTTAGTATTTTAAAAGAAATGGGTCTTTACATAAAAACTGATAAAGATACAATTCACCTTAAACACAAAGGCAAATTAAAAGCCATTCATCATTTAAGAACAATGCCGTATCCCGGCTTGCCTACCGATATTCAATCACCGTTTATGGCTCTTTGTACTATTTCTAAGGGAAACAGTGTCTTTACAGAAACAATTTTCGAGAACCGTTTCAGGCACGTTGACGAGCTTATAAGAATGGGTGCAGATATAAAGGTTGAGGGCAGAAGTGCAATTATCCGCGGAGTAAATTCCTTATCAGCAGCAAATGTTGTTGCTCAGGAGTTAAGAGGCGGAGCAGCGCTCATAATAGCTGCTCTTAGTGCTGAGGGTATAAGTGAAATTGAGGGTGTAGAGTATATAGACAGAGGTTATGAAACTATAGAAAAATATCTGTCGCAATGCGGTGCAGATATATCAAGAGTATAATAATTATGATACACTGAAAGGGATGTAATTTTATGGATACAAACAGAAGAAATATCCAGGAAATCCGAAAGGATAAACTTCTTAAAAATGCAAACAGAAAAGCAAGAAGAAAAACGATTATTGCACAAAAAATAAAGATTGCAATATCATTTTTAGTTCTTGTTTTTGTTGTTGTTTTTGTGCTTATGATGACACCAATTTTTAATATAAAAACAGTTGGCGTATCGGGAAACGAAATGATTACAATCGGCAGTATAGAAAATAATTTAAGTGTCCTTACAGGTAAAAACCTGTTCAGGGTAAGCAAAGGTGAAGTAAAAAAATGCCTTAGTGGTGTTCCATATATAGAAGATGTTGAAATATCAAAAAAGCCTTTTCCTCCAACGTTGTATGTTAAAATTATCGAAATTACCCCGGCGGCATATATTTATGCTGACGGAGTAAGAGTTGTTGTAGATTCACATACAAAAGTGATAGATGATTCAGGTACAATGCCATCAGGAAATATTCCCCGGATTATTGGTATAAATGACGTTAAGGCACAAAAGGGAAAAGAGCTTAAGATTTCAGATTTAGAAAAAGCGAATGCAATTAAAACAATCCTTTTAGCAGCACATGATGTTGGAATAATATCTAAAATGACAGAGATAGATATATCAAATACATTAACAATATCATTTAAGTATGATAATCGTTTTGATGTAAATTGCGGTTCATCTGTTGAGCTGGACAGAAAGGTGCGAATGTTTAAGGAGGCAATAAATAATGCCGCTATGCACGAGGATTCTGTAGGAACTTTTGATTTGAGCGAACCCGGAAAGGCAATATATACACCGCCGCAGGGAAATAGCTATGTTCAGGAGGCAGAGGAAGAAGAAAATACTGATAATGAGGAAGAACAGTCCGATACCGAAGAAACTGCTGAAGAAGAAAGTACAAACAAGAAAAGTGTAAAGGAAAAGAGTGTAAAATCATCAGTAAAGGAATAAAGGAAATTATTGTGAATAAATTTCATAAAAAAAGCATCGACATAGTCGATGCTTTTTTTTGGCGACCCGGATGAGGCTCGAACTCACGACCTCCAGCGTGACAGGCTGGCGTTCTAACCAACTGAACTACCGGGCCAAATCAAATCACTCGATTATTATAGCACATTATATTTGATTTGTCAATACAAATTAAAAATATTTTTTAAAAGGGCAATTATGATAATTGCCCTTTGCTAATGTTATTTTAATTTGTTTACTAAATCCTTAAACAGATTACCTCTTTCTTCGAAGTTTTTAAACATATCAAAGCTTGTGCTTGCAGGGGATAGTAATACAACATCCCCCTCTTTTGCAATAGAACGAGCATAGTTTACCACATCACCATAATTATCTTTTCGTACTATCTCTAAACTATCCGGCTTTCCAAGTGCATTTATGGCATCTTCAATTTTATCTGCAGTTGCACCTATCAAAATAAGTGTTTTTACATGCTCAATAATGGGTTTTCCAATATCGTCATATGGTATGCCCTTATCCTTACCGCCGCATATAAGAATAACTTTTTCGCTGAATACCTTAAGAGTGTTCAAGGTTCTGTTGGGACTTGAATCGATAGAACTGTTATAATATTTTACACCGTCAAGAACTCTTACAAGCTCTATTCTGTGGGGAACACCACCAAAGCTTTTTGCAACCTTTACAATAACTTCAGTATCTACAAGATTATCGGTTGCAGCTATGGCTGCCATATAGTTTTCTACGTTGTGTATTCCCGGTATTTTTATATCGCTTGCATTAAGAATGGGTAAATCATTTTTATAAATTGTTTCTCCATCAAAATATATATCTGCATTTGTCTTTCTTGAAAATGTTTTTAAAACACCCTTTGCAGTTTCACCGATTTTTGATGTAACATCATTATCGGAGTTTATAATTAAAATATCGTTGCTATTTTGGTAGAGCATAATATTCTTTTTTGCATCGATATATTCCTGATAGTCCTTGTGCATATCAAGATGATTTGGACTGATATTTGTAATAACTGCAATATACGGAGATTTTTTTATTGTATGGAGCTGAAAACTCGAAAGCTCTAAAACAACATAGTCATCACTGCTCATCTCTTCGGTTTTGGTTAAGAGGGGAGTGCCAATATTACCGCCAAGCCATACTTTGTAGCCTTGCGCACGTAGCAATTCACTCACAAGTGTTGTGGTGGTTGTTTTACCGTCAGAGCCTGTTATTGCAATTATTTTTGCTGGACATACATCAAAGAAAATCTCCATTTCGGATGTTATGTGAGCACCCTTTTCTTTTGCCTCCAAAAGCTCAGGTACATCAAAACGCATACCGGGTGTTTTAAATATAATATCACCGTATATATCATCAAGATAGCTATTACCTAAGCAAAAGTTGACACCAAGTTCTTTTAGCTCATCATAAACCTTGCCCAAATCCTCGGGCTTACGTTTGTCGCACGCTTTAACATTTGCACCTGCATGTGCGAGGAATTTTATAAGCGGAATATTGGATATTCCTATGCCTATTACTGTAATATTCTTTTTATTTACATATTCCCTGAATTGTTGTATAGTAGTAAAATTCATAATTTCCTCCAAGAATTTTTAACCATGAGTTATATTCTATTTAATTATAAACCATATTACTATTTTTTTCAAGTATTTTTTGTTGTAAATCAGTTAACAGTAAGTTTTAAAATTTTTGTATCCTTAGAAACCTCACCGTCAGTTAAAACATCTATCGAAGAATATTCATCACTGTTGCAAATAATCATAGGAATTGTAATTTTGTAGCCTCTGTCGGATATTGCCTTTTTATCAAAGGATATGAGTAAATCTCCCCTTGATACTCTTTGACCATTTTTTACGTGAGGGGTAAAATGCTTACCACCAAGCTTTACAGTATCAATACCTATATGCAACAGGATTTCGCAACCCTCATCTGTAACCATATTTATTGCATGGTTTGTGTCGATAAGGTTATCTATTACTCCGTCTGCAGGCGCATATAGTTTTCCTTCTACCGGTTCTATTGCAATACCATCGCCCAATATATGCTTAGAAAATACATCGTCTTCGACTGCATCAATAGATTTTAAAACTCCTTTTGCATGAGCATATAATTCGAGATTACTTAATTTGGATTTTTCGTTGTTGCTTTGTGGTGTGTTTTGTGTAGAAATGCCGTCAATATAATCCTCTAACTTTGATTTTACAACCGAAACACGTGGACCATATACAACCTGAACGCCGTTTCCTTTTTTAATAACACCCGAGGCACCGCTTTGCTTTAATAATTCCTCTTTCACAAGCGACTCGTCTTTGACAGTTACTCTAAGACGCGTTGCACAACAGTCTAAATCAGAAATGTTTCCTTTGCCGCCTAAACCGTCAAGGATTAAAGCGCTTGTATTATCCTCTTTATTGTTTTTTCTGTTTTCCATATCCTTTCGGGTAAATAACTTTGTTTCCTCGGCATCAGATTCACGACCCGGAGTTTTAAAGTTAAATTTAGATATAAGAAAACTAAATACAAAGTAATATATAAATGCATATGCAATGCCGACAACAATTATCCATATCCAGTTGGTTTTTGCATTTCCCTGAAGAACACCAAATAACACAAGGTCAATTATACCGCCCGAAAAAGTCATTCCCACACCTACGTTAAAAATGTGCATAAGCATATACGAAAGACCGGCAAGCACACAGTGCACTGCATACATAAGAGGTGCAACAAACAAAAATGTAAATTCAATCGGCTCAGTAATGCCTGTAAGCATTGCAGTAAGAGCGGCAGAAATCAATAATCCGGCTGCTACCTTTCTTTTTTCTACACGTGCTTTTTTGTACATAGCAAATGCGGCGGCGGGCAGACCAAAAATCATAAATGGGAACTTACCTGCCATAAAACGTGTTGCCGAAACGGAGAAAACCTCGGTGCTTTTTGAAGCAAGCTCGGCAAAATAAATGTTTTGCGCACCCTGTATAAGTTCTCCGTCAATTATTGCACTTCCGCCCAATGCTGTCTGCCAGAATGGCATATAGAATACATGGTGCAAACCAAAGGGGATAAGAGCTCTTTCTATTATACCATAAATCCATGTGCCGATATAACCTGAATTAAGAACGAGATTACCAAGCTTAGAAATCCATAGCTGAACAAATGGCCATACATAGAACATTATAATGCCTACAACAAGATACACAATAGAACTTATTATAGGTACAAAACGTGTTCCGCCAAAGAATGAGAGTGCCTGAGGCAGTTGTATAGTATAAAAACGGTTATGCAATGCTGCAACACCAAGTCCGACAATAATACCGCCAAACACACCCATTTGAAGTGTAGTTACTCCTAAAACAGAAGTTACAGAGTTTGGGGGCATTGATTCTATACCTCCATTTGCAACTATAAGAGCACCTATTGCAGTGTTCATAATAAGATACGCTATTGCACCGGATAGTGCTGCTACCTCTTTTTCTTTTTTTGCCATACCTATTGCAACTCCAATAGCAAATAAAAGTGCAAGGTTGTTAAAAACAACACTTCCGGCACCATTCATAATATTTAATATTGTATATAAAATATTGCCTTCGTGAATAATACCTGTAAGATTGTATGTTTCGAGCATAGTTGGGTTTGTAAATGAACTTCCTATACCCAAAAGCAAGCCTGCAACAGGCAAAAGTGCAATAGGCAACATAAATGAACGTCCAACACGCTGCAAAACAGAAAATAATTTGTCCTTCATATTCATTTCCTCGCTATTTCCTAAAAATAATTTGACTTTAAAGTCTTGTTATGATAAAATATTTTTTGTATAGTTGCTATTATTATGCACAATGAAATGTAATTTATTCTATGTTTACAAAGAGGTGAGAAAGTGGCACATTGTATAAAGCATTTTTGTAAAATAACTTACCATAAAATGATAGTTGCAAAGCTATGCTTTAAGGCAGGAATCCCTTTACGGGGATTACTTCATGACCTTTCAAAATATTCTTTAGCTGAGTTTATACCCGGTGCAAAGTATTATCAGGGTACAAGAAGTCCAAACGAAGAGGAAAGAGCGCAAAATGGATACTCAAAGGCATGGATGCATCATAAAGGAAGAAACAGACATCATTTTGAATATTGGGTAGATTATAATCCCAATACACGAATGCCCAAAAGCGTGCCAATGCCTCTTGTGTATGTTAAAGAAATGTTTTGCGACAGAGTTGCTGCGGGCATGGCATATCGAGGTAAAGCCTTTAAAAATAATGAGCCTGTTGAATATTTTTTAAGAGGAAATGCAAGAAAAAATATGCATCCTAAAACAGCAGCAATATTAGAAAGATGGCTTACAATGTTCAGAGATGAAGGGGAGAAGGTAACCTTTAAACACATAAGAAGCCAAAAGGAGTAAAAAGTGTATGAGGCATTTTTTAAAACTGATTTATTCGAATAAGTTTTTTGCTTTTTTAATGATTACGATACAAGTATTTGCCATAGCCTGGAGTTTTAATCTGTTTGGAGATGTTGAGGATAGCAGTCGTTATATTGTAAGCTTTTTTTCGTTTATTGTACCTATAGGACTTATAATTTTTGAACTTAACAGACATTCCGAGCCTACATTTAAGCTCACATGGCTTGTTATTATATCTATAATACCTTTTTTTGGTGTTTTATTATATCTGTTTACAAGGCTCAATGTCGGTAATAGAGTTATATTAAGAAGGTATAATGCACTGCGTACGGAGATATCAAAAAATCTGCGTCAGGATACACAAACTATTGACCGTATAAACGAAAGTAACAGTGATAGTATCGGTATTATAACATACTTAAAAGAGTGTAGCGATTCTTTGGTGTATCAGAGTACAGAAGTTGATTATTTCGAATTAGGGGAATTGATGATAGAGGATTTAAAGGCTGAACTCCAAAAGGCAGAAAAGTTTATATTTCTTGAGTTTTATATAATAAATGCACATTTAAATAACGCAGAAAATCCTCATGTGTGGAGCGAAATTCTTGAGATATTAAAGGAAAAAGCCTTATCTGGTGTAGAGGTAAGACTTATATATGACGGAATGGGTTGTCTTGGCATACTTCCGCACAATTATCCCGAAGCTCTTGAGAAAATGGGTATTAAATGCAGAATATTTTCGCCTATTGTGCCATTGTTTTCTACACACCAGAATAATCGCGACCACAGAAAGATATGTGTAATAGACGGAAAAACAGGATATACGGGCGGTATTAACCTTGCAGATGAGTATGCAAACAGAATTGTGCGGTTTGGACATTGGAAAGATACGGGTATAAAGCTTAGCGGCGAGGCGGTTTCGGGTCTTAGTGCAATGTTTTTGCATATGTGGAATTTGATAGAAAAGACGGATTTGGATGATGATTTAAAACAATATATATCCATATCCAAAAGACATAAAATTCCCGAGGCACAGGGCTATGTTGTTCCATTTAGCGATACGCCGCTTGATGATGACGAGGTCGGAAAGAGAGTGTATATAGATATACTTAATAGTTCAAGAAAATATGTATATATCACAACTCCGTATCTTATGATAGATTATGAGATGTATGAATCTATTAAATATGCAGTTAAAAGGGGAGTAGAGGTCAGTATTATTATGCCGCATATTCCTGATAAAAAATATGCATTTTATTTGTCGAGGATATACTATTGCGACCTCATAAAGGCGGGAGTTAAAATTTACGAATATACTGATGGATTTGTTCATGCAAAGATGTCTGTAAGTGATGATACAAAAGCAATGGTGGGGACAATAAATCACGATTTTAGGAGCTTATATCTTCAATATGAGTGCGGTGTACTTATGATAGATGTACCACAAATAGTAGATATAAAAAATGACTTTTTAAACACAGTAAAAAAATCGCAAAGGATTACTACGGAGGTGTATAAATCGTTTCCGTGGTGGCAAAAGCTTTTTGGACATGCACTTCGTCTTGTTGCGCCGCTTATGTAAAAAAATGGGGTGTTGCTTATGCAACACCCCTATTTTATTAGCCTTGGTAAACAAGATTCTTTTCGATCATTTCGTCGACGTTGTCAATGTTCCACCATGCACCAAGAATATCTACAGTTTCAGTAACTTCTTTGCCTTCTATTGCAAATACTGCCTGTTCAACTGACTTGTAACCTATTTCATATGAGTTTTGAGCAACTGAACCTATAAGTTTTGGACCGTTTGTCTTCTTCATCCATTCAATTTGCTTTGTACCTGCATCATATCCACAGAATACTAACTCATCATACTTGTTGCCCGCGCCTGCTATAGCATCATATACTTGCTTAACAACACCCTCGTTTGTCATAAATATTGCCTGTGCTTTCTTTTCGAATAAAGCTTCAAGCGCTGCTCTGTAGGCGTTATCTGCATCGCCTGGCTTAACTTCAAGTTCAATTTTTACTTTACCTGCAGTTTCAGCATTTGCCTCAGCAAGCTCCTTGAACTTATCCATAAAACCGCCTGCTCTGTCTGTACCTGTTACAGTTTCGTCGTGTTGAATAACACCAACAACATATGTATCAGCTTTTGCTATATCATCTTTGATAGCTGCATAGAAGTTCTCTGCTGCAACACCTGCTGCAAGATAGTTAGAAGTTGCAACTGATGACTTGATTGGGTTCTTGCCTGCACTGTCAAGAGTTGTTGTGTCTGCTTCCCATATACCGCTGTCGAACTGAACAACTGGAATATTTCTCTCGTAAGCTTGCTCAAGCATACCTACAAAACCCTCACCGATTGTTGCTAAAACAATACCTTGTACATTATTTGAAAGTGCAGTTTGTAGCATTTCTTTTTGTGATGGAAGGTCCTTTGCAGATTCACTTGCCGGACCTCTGAATGTTATGTTATATCCGTACTTTTCTCCTGCTGCCTGTGCACCGGCTTTTACTGACTGCCAGAATGCGTGTGATTC
>JAZNPJ010000169.1:0-3070 GCA_045589635.1 Clostridia bacterium | reverse complement strand
ACATAAACAGTGCTGCCGATAAGGCTGGAATTATACTTGCAGTTCTCTCAGGAGTATTTTATAGCTTTTATGTGGTATATATAGATAAATCAGGACTTGATAAAATGCAATACTCAAAGTTTACATTTTACCTTATGCTTTTTATGAGTATATCTGTATTGGCATTCGGACTTGCTACAGACAGTGTTTCGTTTGCGATATCACCAAAATCATGGGCATATTCAATTTTAATATCAATACTCATAACCATTTTTGCAACGCCGCTTTTTCAGGTTGGCGTAAGATATGAGGGTGCTGCAACTGCGGGAATAATCTCAACCGTTGAGCCTATTACAACTATAATTCTTGGTGCGATTTTTTTGGGCGAAGCAATGCAACCATCGCAATATCTTGGAGGTGCACTTGTCATAATAGGTGTTGTTGGAGCAAATCATAGTATGAACAGGGCATAGGATAATAATTTAAAGTAAAATTAAGTTTTTTTGGCTATATTAACACTTGATTATTTTGCTAAAATATGAGATAATAATATAAATGTATTCTTTATTGGCAAGGAGGTTATATGTATGCATGGTGTTAATACAACAATCGAATATGTAGACAGAGGCTCACTTGCCGAGCAAGCAGGTATAAAATCGGGCGATAAACTACTTAAAATCAATGACCATATTGTAAGAGATATTTTAGAATACAGATATTTAATGGCAGAATACGAGGTTACTCTCGAAATTGAAAAAACAAATGGTACTATTGAGGTTATAACTATAGAAAATGATTATGACGATATAGGAATACAGTTTAAAGAAGAACTTATAGACACTGCAAAAAACTGTACAAATAAGTGTATATTCTGCTTTATAGACCAGCTCCCCAAAGGAATGAGAGAAACTGTCTATTTTAAAGATGATGATACAAGGCTCTCATTTTTACAGGGTAACTATGTAACACTTACAAATATGAACGACGAAGAAATTGACAGGCTTATTTCTATGCGTGTTTCGCCAATAAATATAAGTGTTCATACAACCAATCCCGAGCTAAGATGCAAGATGTTAAATAACAGATTTGCAGGTAAGTGCTTTGATATAATGAAAAAGCTCTATAAAAATAAAATTATGATGAACTGCCAGATAGTACTTTGTCCTGATATAAATGATAAGGGAAACCTTGAGAGTTCACTTAACGATATGGCGTCATTATACCCATATGTAAACAGTATATCCGTTGTGCCTGTTGGCTTAACAAAATATCGTGATGGATTATATCCCTTAAAACCATTTAACAAAGAAAGCTCAAAGGAAGTAGTAGAACAGATAGAGAAAATACAAGATAAGCTTTATAAAAAATTAGGAACAAGGCTTGTGTATTTATCCGATGAGTTTTACATAAATGCAGATTTGCCAATTCCGTGTGCCGAAAGTTATGAGGGTTTTCCACAAATAGAAAACGGTGTAGGTCTTGTTGCAAGTATGTGCGAAGAATTTGACCATGCCATAACCTATGCGAAAAAGTGCAATAATAACAGACGTGTAATATTGGCAACGGGTGAGCTTGCATACCCGTTCATTTCACAACTGGTACACCGGGTACAACAAAAGACAGGTGTACAAGCAAAGGTATATCCAATAAAAAACAACTTCTTTGGCGGTGGAGTAAATGTATCAGGTCTTGTTTGCGGTGGTGATATAATAGAGCAAATGCGCGGTAAAACAGACGCTGATGTTTTACTCATTCCTGATGTTATGCTAAGGGATAATGATGATATTTTCCTTGATGATGTCAGGGTCGGTGATGTCGAAAGGGAATTGGGAATAAAAGTTTTGTCTGTTTTAAATGACGGATATGACTTTGTAGAAAAAATTACAGGTGAAGAATTGGAATTTTAAGAATATACGAAAGGGGACATAAAAAGCATGAAACCGCTTGTTGCGATAGTTGGTAGGCCAAATGTAGGTAAATCAACACTTTTTAATAAAATTACAGGTCAGCGTATAAGCATTGTGGAGGATACTCCCGGTGTTACGCGAGACAGAATATATGCCGATGCATCATGGCTTGATAAGCATTTTACTCTTGTGGATACGGGCGGTATTGAGCCCTCATCAAAAGACGAAATACTTGTGCAGATGCGCCGTCAGGCTCAGCTTGCAATAGAAATGGCAGATGTTGTTATTCTTATGACTAACGTTCATGACGGAGTAACTGCGAACGACCAGGATGTTGCCTCGATGCTCTTAAAAGCACAAAAAAGGATAGTTCTTGCAGTAAATAAGGTGGATAATGTCGGCGACCCGCCGTTTGAATTTTACGAATTCTATAATTTAGGTCTTGGCGACCCGATTGCAATTTCATCAACTCACGGTCTTGGTGTTGGTGATTTGTTAGACGAGGTTACAAGCTTATTTGATGAAAATGCAGATACTGATGAGAACGAGGACGAGATAAAGGTTGCAGTAATTGGTAAGCCTAATGCGGGTAAATCTTCGCTTATAAATAAAATCCTTGGCGAGGACAGAGTAATAGTTTCAAATATTGCGGGTACAACCCGTGATGCTATAGACTCCCATTACGAAAAAGATGGAGAAAAATATCTGTTTATCGATACTGCAGGTATGAGGAAACGCGGTAAAATAGACGAAAATGTTGAGCATTACAGCGTTGTCCGTTCTCTTGCTGCAATAGACAGAAGTGATGTTTGTGTTATAATGATTGATGCTGCTGAGGGAATAACAGAGCAGGATACTAAAATTGCAGGTTATGCTCATGAACAGGGTAAGGCTTGTATATTTGCAGTTAATAAATGGGATATTGTCGATAAGGATAATAACACAGTCAAGAATTTTACAATAAGAATTCGAGAAGAATTTGCATTTATGCCTTATGCAAAGATTGTGTTTATAAGTGCAAAAACAGGTCAGAGAGTAGATAAGCTTTTTGAAGAAATCAAGCTTGTTAATGAACAACATAAGCGCAGAATTACAACGGGTATGTTAAACGATGTACTAAACGAGGCAATCCATAAGCAACAACCGCCATCGGATAAGGGCAGACGTCTTAAAATATACTATGG
>JAZNPJ010000168.1:0-15623 GCA_045589635.1 Clostridia bacterium | reverse complement strand
AAAGAAAATATGATATACTATATAAAGAGGTTTTTTACCTTATGATATAGAAAGGATTTTCATAAACATTATGGAAGAAACGGCACTAAAAACAAAACAGACAGCTATAAGTGATTTTCAGACATATCTTTTTAATGTTGGCGAGAATTATAAAGCATATGAGTTTTTGGGGGTACACCGCACTGATACAGGCAAAAAAAAGGGCTGGCAGTTTTGTGTGTGGGCGCCCAATGCAGTATCGGTAAATGTAAGCGGGGACTGGAACGGTTGGGCAACTGATTGTAACAGCCTTAAAAAGTTGGGCGATACCGGTATATGGTGTGGTTTCTTTTCGGACGTAGCCGAGGGCTCATACTATAAGTATGTAATAAAAACACAAAACGGAGAAATTTTATGGAAAGCAGACCCGTATGCATTTATGGCAGAGCTTCGTCCCGGTACTGCTTCTGTTGTTTATAATTTTAAAAATTACAAATGGAGCGATAAGTTATGGCTTAAAAAACGTGCAAAAGCAGATTATCGCCATTTACCTATGAATATATATGAGGTACACGCAGGTTCGTGGAGGGTGCATGATGACGGTAGTTTTTACAATTATGAGGAGCTTGCCAATGAGCTTATCCCCTACGTTGCCGATATGGGATATACTCATATTGAGCTTATGCCATTAACAGAATTTCCGTTTGACGGGTCATGGGGATATCAGGTTACGGGGTATTTTTGTGCAACCTCACGTTACGGAACTCCCGAACAGCTTAAATATTTTATAAATAAATGCCACGCCAATGGCATAAGTGTTATAATGGACTGGGTGCCCGCGCATTTTCCGCGCGATGCACACGGATTAAGACAATTTGACGGAACTCCTGCTTACGAATACGCTGATTCGCGTCTTGGAGAACACAAAGACTGGGGGACTCTCGTTTTTGATTATTCAAAAGGCGAGGTTATTTCGTTTTTATTATCATCAGCATATTTTTGGGCACAGGAATACCACATTGACGGATTAAGAGTTGACGCAGTATCTTCTATGCTCTATCGCGACTACTCGCGAAATGACGGCGAGTGGATTCCAAACGAATACGGCGGTAACGGAAATCTTGAGGCTATTGAGTTTTTTAAGCGGTTAAACAAGATTATGTGCACCGAATTTGAGGGCTTTTTGATGATAGCGGAGGAGTCTACCGCATGGCCTCTTGTTACTGCACCGCCCGAAAATGACGGTCTGGGCTTTAACTTTAAATGGAATATGGGCTGGATGAATGATACATTAAGATATATCTCTATGGACCCGTATTTTCGAAAAGATAACCATTCACTTCTTACCTTTGCTATGATGTATGCTTTTTCGGAAAACTTTATATTACCGCTCTCACACGACGAGGTTGTGCATGGCAAGCATTCATTGATTGATAAACAATTCGGTTCGTACGAGGAAAAATTCTCATCATACCGTGCATTTTTGGGATATTATATGTCTATGTGCGGAAAAAAGCTTATGTTTATGGGCGGTGAGATTGGTCAGTTTCTTGAATGGAAATATGATGATGAGCTTGAATGGAATTTGCTTAATTTAGAAAAACACAAAAAGCTCCAAAAATACGTTAAAGACTTAAATCATATATACAAAGACAACGCACCTTTCTGGGAAAATGAAACCAGCTGGGAAGGCTTTAGGTGGATAAACTCAAACGACACAGAAAATTCAATTTTAACATATATACGAAAGGGAAAAGACACTACTTCAGATATTATTGTTGTTGCTAATTTTACCCCTGTATCAAGGCCCGTTTATGAGTTTGGTGTAGAAAAGGAAGGAATATACGAGGTTATAATTCATTCCAATTCCACCGAATACGGAGGCAATCGTCTTATCAAAGGCTTTAAATACAAAACAAAACAAAAGCCAGTGAATGATATGCCATATTCACTGTGTGTATGTGTAGATGCACACTCAACAATGATGTTACGTTATGCAGAAGAAAATAAATAAATCCAATAAAAATATAGGAGATGATTTATATGATAAAAAAAGACTGTGTAGCAATGATTCTTGCAGGCGGTCAGGGTTCAAGACTTGGTGCACTTACAATAAACATTGCAAAGCCTGCAGTCCCGTTTGGCGGAAAATACAGAATAATTGATTTTCCGCTTTCTAACTGCGTCCACTCGGGCATTGACACAGTAGGTGTTCTTACACAATATCAGCCTCTCGAACTCAACACCTACATAGGTAACGGAAGTCCGTGGGATTTGGACAGGAGTATGGGCGGAGTGTATGTTCTTCCGCCATATCAAAGCGCTAAAACAGGGGAATGGTACAAGGGCACTGCAAATGCAATATATCAGAACTTAAGCTTTCTTGATACCTTTAATCCCGAACACGTTCTTATTCTTTCGGGAGACCATATATATAAAATGCAATACAACCAGATGCTTAAGGCTCACAAAAAATCGGGCGCAGTTGCAACAATAGCGGTTATGCCCGTTCCGTGGGACGAGGCGAGCCGATTCGGAATAATGAATGTTGATGATAATGGCATTATCACAGAATTCGAAGAAAAGCCAAAAGAGCCAAAAAGCAATCTTGCATCTATGGGTATTTATATTTTTAAATATGAGGAGTTAAAGAAATATCTTACAGACGACGAAAGAGACCCCAATTCCTCAAACGACTTTGGCAAAAACATTATACCGTCTATACTAAACGACAAAAAGACGCTTATGAGCTATCGCTTTGACGGTTATTGGAAGGACGTAGGCACTATCCACTCTCTGTGGGAGGCGAATATGGATTTGATAGATACTCCACCAAAGTTTAATGTGGACGACAGAAAGTGGATTATATACTCACGAAACCTTGCAAGAACTCCGCATTATGTGGGTAAAGGTGCAAAAATAAAAAATTCCACCATAACGGAAAGCTGTACCATTCATGGCGAAATAGAACACAGTGTTATATCAGGAAGCGTACATGTGGATAAGGGCAGTGTTATAAAGGATTGTGTTATAATGCCCGGTGCTTATATTGGCAAAAATGTAAAAATTACTAAGGCAATTATAGGTTCTAATGCTGTTATAGAGGATAATGTATCAATCGGTATAACCGAAAAGCAGGATAATCCTTACGCTTCGCCAATGTGCACTCACGATATAGTGCTTGTTGCCGACTCGGTAAGAATTAAATCCCGAACAGATATTGCTATGGGCAGTATGGTTACTGAGTAATCGGAAAGGAGAATGTGTTAAAATGAGAAGAACAGATACAATGGGAATTATTCTCACACGTGAAGATACAATCCCTCCCATCACCGACATACGTGCTATCGAGGCTCTGCCTATTGCAGGAAGATACAGAATTATTGACTTTATAATCTCATGTATGGCAAATACAGGCATACAGAATATAGGTATTGCCACAACATATAACTATTCGTCGCTTATGGAACACTTAAGAGTAGGCGAGCCATGGGATCTGGACAGAAAAAACTGGGGACTAAGAGTACTCCCGCCCAACGTAGAAAAAAAGGGCACAAACATTGCAAAAGGCACAGTTGATATGCTCGACGGAATACGTGAGTATATATCAACAAGCACGCAGACATATGTTGTTCTTTCCTTTGGCGGAGGAATATATAATGTGGATTTAGGCGAAGCAGTTGAGGACCACATAAACAAGCAAGCGGATATTACAATAGTGTATCAGGATAAAAGCAAAGAATCAGTTTCCGACAGTGATTTATCACGCTTTACACTTTTGGAAATGGACGATAACGAAAGAGTAACAGACATTGCAATTCATCCGTTTTATCCAAACTCCGCCATTGTTTCTCTTGATATTTTAATTATGGAAAAGGCTCTTTTGGAAAGCATTATAGATGAATGTATCTCACGCGGTGAGTATGATTTTATGAAGGATGCCATTGTAAAGAGGGTTTCATCTCTTAGAATTTCGGGTTTTAAATATGAGGGTGCATTATGCAAGATAGATTCTATGAAATCATATTTTGAGGCGGGAATGTCATTTTTAGATGAGGATTTCAGGAGTGCAATATTCAATAAAGAAAGACCCATTCAGACACGTTCGACTGCACAAAGCCCCACCTCTTACGGAGATGACGCAACCGTGGAAAACTGCTTTATCTCCGATGGCGGAAAAATTGAGGGCGAGGTATATGACAGCGTTTTATCAAGACGTGTTGTTGTAGGCAAGGGTGCAGTGGTTAAAAACTCGATAATAATGCAGGATTGCATTATTGAAGACGGGGCACAGGTGGTTAATGTTGTTCTTGATAAAGATGTAAGAATAACTCACGGAAGACGCCTTATCGGCTCAAACAACTATCCGCTTGCAGTTGCACGGGGAACGGTTATATAACACGAAAGGATTTGTCAACATTATGAATGTTTTATTTGCTACACCCGAAGCTTCTCCGTTTATAAAGACGGGGGGACTTGGAGACGTTGCAGGCTCATTGCCGCCCGTTTTAAAAGAAAAGGGAATTGATGTAAGAGTTATTCTTCCTCTTTACAGAGCTATTTCACAAAAATATAAAGACGAAATGAAATATATAACAAATATATACGTTGATATTGCATGGAGAAAGCAATATGTGGGTATATTTGAACTTGAGCATGAGGGGTGTATCTATTACTTTATAGATAACGAGTTTTATTTTAGCGGTGATAAACCCTATGACCACATACATCTTGACTGCGAAAAGTTTATATTCTTTTCCAAGGCAGTTCTTTCAGTTTTGCCGACGATAGATTTTCGTCCCGACGTAATAAACTGCAACGACTGGCAAACTGCGCCAATACCTGTATTTTTGGATACATTTTTAGATAATCCGTTTTATCAGGGCATAAAGACAGTTATGACAATTCATAATCTGCGTTTTCAGGGCAGATGGGATTTTAACGGAATAAAAGACGCCATGGGCATAAGCGATTACTACTTCACGCCCGATAAGCTTGAGTTTTATAACGACGCAAATCTCTTAAAGGGCGGTATAGTATATGCCGACCGCATAAGCACAGTTTCTGATACTTATGCTACAGAAATAACAACACCATTCTTTGGTGAGGGCTTAGATTCATTGCTCCTGGCACGAAATAACAGCCTAACGGGTATTGTAAACGGAATTTCGTATACCGACTGGAATTCATCAAAGGATAAGCTTATTTACAAAAACTTTGGTATAAGAAGCTTAAATAACAAGAAAATAAATAAAACAGAGCTTCAAAAAGAATTAGGTATCCCCGTTGATGAAAATAAAATGATGATAGGTATAGTATCAAGACTTACCGACCAAAAGGGATTTGACCTTGTTGCATATAAGTTAGATGAGCTTTTATTAAGCAATGTACAAATAGTTGTGTTGGGTACGGGAGATGAAAAATACGAGAATTTGTTCCGCCACTATGCGTGGAAGTATCCCGATAAGCTAAGTGCACAGATTTATTTTTCAAACGAAATGTCGCATAAAATATATGCGGGCTGTGATGCATTTTTAATGCCGTCTCTTTTTGAGCCATGCGGACTTTCGCAGCTTATAAGTATGCGTTATGCTACACTCCCCATTGTTCGTGAAACAGGCGGACTTAAGGATACAGTTATTCCATATAACGAGTATACCGATGAGGGCACAGGCTTTTCGTTTGCAAATTATAATGCCGACGAAATGCTTGGCACAATATATTACGCACAAAAGATTTATTACGAAACTCCCGATAAGTGGAAGAAGATTATGAAAAATGCTCTGTCTGTTGACTATTCGTGGAATACAAGTGCTGACAAATATATAGCAATGTATAGCGAAATTACAGGCTATTCCAAGGACAAATAATTTAAAAACAACAAAGTATATGATAGAGGAGATGTGATTATTAGTATGGCAACAAAGCTAAACACAAAAAAATTAACTTCAGAGCAGGAAACACTAAAAAAGGAAATTATAAGCAAGGTATCAAGACACTTTGGTAAAGTTTTAGAGGACGCCACACCAAGAATGATATATACAGCATGTGCACTCACTGCGCGCGATAAAATAATGGAAATGTGGGGAAAATCCCACAAACAGGTAAAACAGGAGGGTTCAAAAAAGCTCTACTATCTTTCATTTGAATTTCTTATGGGAAGACTTTTAACCACAAACGTTCTAAATCTTATGCAGACCGAAAATTATGAGGTTGTATTAAACGATTTGGGTTATTCTCTTCACGATATTGCAGAGCTTGAAAATGATGCAGGCTTAGGTAACGGCGGTCTTGGCAGACTTGCAGCATGCTTTATCGACTCGCTTACAACTCTCGATTTACCCGCATACGGTTGCACCTTGCGATATGAATACGGACTGTTTCAGCAAAAAATTGTAGACGGATATCAGACAGAGCTTCCCGACCCATGGCTTGAATATGGTAATGCGTGGGAAATTCCGCGTCCGGAGGAGACTGTCGAGGTAAAATTCGGCGGTAATGTATGGTCAGAATGGATAGATGGAAAGCTCGTCTTCCATTATGATAATGTACGTACAATTCTTGCAATGCCATATGACGTTCCGCTTGTAGGCTATGATTCTAAAATAGTAAATAAACTCAGATTATGGAGCGCAAAATGTCCGGATCATATGAATATGCAGGCATTTAACCAGGGTGATTATGTACGCGCTAATGAGGAAAGAGCACTTGCGGAGGTAATTTCAAAGGTACTTTACCCCGAGGATAACCACACCGAGGGTAAGGAGTTACGATTAAAACAACAATACTTTTTGGTTTCTGCAACTTTGCAGTGGATTTTGCGCGAGTTTGAGCAAAGAAACGGTGCGGATTGGTCAAAGCTTCCCGACAAGGTTGTTGTTCATATAAATGACACTCACCCGACAATGGCAATCCCTGAGCTTATGCGAATTCTTATGGACGAAAAGGGTCTTGGCTGGGACCATGCCTGGGATATTGTAACAAAAACATTTGCATATACAAACCACACTGTAATGTCAGAGGCACTCGAAAAATGGCCCGAGCATATGTTTAAAAAGATTTTACCAAGACTGTATATGATAATAGAAGAAATGCAAAATCGCCTTCAGGCAAGACTTGACGAGTTCTATCCGGGAGATAGCGCCAAACATAAATGGATGGCAATTTTGGCAGATAATCAGGTGCATATGGCAAATATATGTCTTGCAAGCTGTTTTGCCATAAACGGGGTTTCTAAGCTTCATACACAAATCTTAAAAGACGATATTTTCCGCGACTATTATATGATGAACAAGGATAATTTCCATGCTATAACAAACGGAATAACATTCAGAAGATGGATTTGTAACTGCAACAGGGAGCTTTCGGACCTTATTTCTTCAAAAATAGGCAACGGCTGGAAAAAGAACAGCGAAGAGCTCTCAAAAATAGCAAAATTTGCAGATGATGAGGACTTCCAGAAGAAGTTTTCGGATATTAAATACAACAACAAGGTAAATCTTGCAAAATATATAAAGGAGCACAATAATGTTGACGTAGACCCCAATTCGATTTTTGATGTACAGTCAAAGCGTCTGCACGAATATAAACGTCAGTTGATGAATGTTTTGCATATAATTGCAGAGTATCATATGCTTTTGGAAAATCCAAATATGGAATATTACCCCAAGACATATATATTCGGTGCCAAAGCGGCACCAGGTTATGTAAGGGCAAAGCTTATTATAAAGCTTATAAACTCTGTTGGTGATATGATAAATAACGACGAGAGAATAAATGGTAAAATCAAGGTTGTTTTCTTGGAAAATTACAGTGTATCAATAGCCGAAAAGCTTGTAATTGCAGCAGATGTTTCGGAACAGATTTCCACTGCGGGTAAAGAAGCCTCAGGCACAGGTAACATGAAATTTATGTTAAACGGAGCAGTTACCTGCGGTACACTTGACGGTGCAAATGTCGAAATGCTCGAACAGGTTGGTGAGGATAATATATATATCTTCGGCCTTAAGGACGACGAAGTCGCAGCACGTACAAGACTCGGCATGAACAATGCCGATGAGGTAAAACAGATTTATGCACAAAATCCGCTCTTAAGACATGCACTTGATGCTCTTATAGATGGTTCTATCATAAGCGGCGCAACAAAGATGTTCTACGACTTATATAATACACTTCTTTTTGGCGATAATGGTACACCCGACGTATATATGGTCATAAGAGATTTTGAGGAGTATATGAAGACACAAGCACAAATTTCACATGATTATCAGGATAAGAAAAAGTGGTGGAAGATGGCAATAATGAATACTGCAATGGCAGGCTTTTTCTCAAGCGACAGAACAATATCAGAGTACAACGAAAAGATTTGGAACCTAAAACCAATAAAGTAATATGTGGGGATGTTAAAAAAGTCCAGATCGCAAAAAGAAACAAATTTTAAAAAATCACTCTTTCATTTTAATTTGTTTCTTTTTGCTATAAACAAACTTCGCCACTCGACGTACCCTTGTACGCCTTCGGGTAACCCAAAGCTTGCGCTTTGGCTCAGTTTGTTCATTCTGAATCTTTTTTTCCTATCCCCCAAAAGGTATGGGACGTTTTTTTGCTACGCTCAAAACCCTCGGTTTTGTCGCTACAATTTACTCCGTAAATTGTTCACACGAACGTCCCGTTATGCTTTTTACAAATATAAACTGGAGAATATATATGAATATAGAACACAATTCGCAGGAGATTTTTTACAGAAGTCCATTTGGTGCACTTACGTGTGATAGCGAGGTGCGTCTGAGGCTTGCAATTTCGGGTGCAGGTATTCCCCATTCTGTAAGGGTTATATATAAAGAGGACAACTCACAAAAAATCGCTCTTGATATGGCTTTTATTTTTAGTGTAAATATGAGCAGTATATATGAGGTAACAATAAAAATGCCATCATCTCCTATTCTTTTGTGGTACTATTTTGAGGTTAAAACAGATGAGGGTACTTTTTATTATGCCAACAACAAAGAATGTCTTGGCGGAAAAGGCGAAGTATACACCGATATACCGCAAAATCTTTTTCAGATAACAGTTTTTGATAAAAGCTATAAAACGCCCGACTGGTTTAAAAGTACTGTTGCATACCAGATTTTTCCCGACAGATTTTTTAACGGAAATGATGATAGTTCTTTTTTGGGTAACAGATGTGATATAATAAAAAGAAACTGGGGTGATATGCCATATTACAAGGCAGAGCAGTTTGGCGGTGAGTACAAAGCCAACGACTTCTTTGGCGGAAACCTCAAAGGTATTATAAAAAAACTTCCGTATCTTAAGGATTTGGGGATTTCTGTGATATATCTTAATCCAATTTTTAAGGCATATTCAAATCACAAATATGATACCGGCTCATATGAAGAGATAGACGAAATGTTTGGCGATGAAGAAACCTTTATGGAGCTTTGTCAAAAGGCAGAGGATATGGGAATTAAAATTGTACTTGACGGAGTGTTTAACCACACAGGCTCGGACAGTATGTACTTTAACAAAAATGGTACGTACGATACCGTGGGCGCTTACGAGTCGCAACAATCCCCGTACTATTCGTGGTTTAAATTTTCTAAATGGCCCGAGGAATATGAGTCGTGGTGGGGGATAAAAACACTTCCTCATGTAGAAGAAGAGAGCGAAGAATTACGAAAATATCTGCTAAGTTCTCAGAATTCAATAATAAAAAAATGGCTAAAGCTTGGTGCTTATGGCTGGAGACTTGATGTTGTTGACGAGCTGCCTGATTTTTTTGTAAAAGAGCTAAGAAAAAATGCAAAAGCACAAAAAGAGGACTGTGTAATAATAGGCGCAGTATGGGAGCACCCCTCCAACAAAACTGCCTATGATAAAAGACGTGAATATTTTATGGGTGATGAGCTTGATTCGGTTATGAACTATCCCATGCGCAGTGCACTTATAGACGCCGTACTCGGTAAAATTGATGCGTCTATGCTTGCAAGACGTCTTATGAGTCTTAAAGAAAACTACCCAAAACAGTCATATTACTCACTTTTGAATATGGTGTCGGGTCATGATGTAGAAAGAATTGTAACTCTTATGGGAAATGCACCATCACGTCATGAGGTCAGTAAGGATTTTCAATCGTCATTTATACTTTTAGGAGATGAGCTTGAAAAAGCAAAAAAGAGGGCAAGGCTCATTTTATCACTTCAAATGACACTGCCTGGTGTTCCTTGTATATACTACGGTGATGAAATAGGTATGCAAGGATATGGCGACCCGTTTTGCAGAAGCACATATCCGTGGGATAAAACTCATGAGATTGACCCACAAAACGCCATGTATAATCACTTTAAAAAAATGATAAGCATAAGAAATTCATCAAGTGCATTTTCTACAGGTGAATTTGAGTGTGTTTATAATATAGGCTCTGTTTTTGGTTTTATAAGATATAATAACGACGAAAAATATGTTATATTGGCAAACCTTTCAGAAAATAATGAGCGTATACGCCTTGATGTGTCCCGATTTGGTGTATCAGGCATGGTATCAGTATTAAACGAAAATGATACACTAACCTCCCAAAACGGAATATATTTTGCAGATACAAAGGCATATTCATTAAGTATATATAAGTGTAAATAAAATCAGAGATGACAGTCGGTATGAATTCGTCATTGCGAGTTTTAAATTCTCAGAATTTAACTGTTTGAGCAATAGAATTCAGACTGAGTGTTTTCTCTGATATGAACAAAAGCTTTATTAACGATTTAATTGTATAATAAAACAGAGGGGGCTGTCTGTGTAAATTCGTTATTTCGAGTTTCAAATTCGTTAGAATTTGTCTGTCTGAGAAATAGAATTTACAGAGATTGCCCTCTCTGTTTTATTTGCTTCGTATAATCAGTTACAAATTGGTATAAGCAGTGTATCGCCCACTGCAATGCATGAACTTTCAAGATTATTTATCTCTTTAACCTCATCAACCACTTTGCGGATATTTTCATCAGGATACATTTTACTTACAATGCCCCATAACGAATCACCTGTGCTTACAGTAACTGCTATATAATCACCATTGCTTGCTGATGTTGATGGTATACCAATCATAGCCATTATAGTAGAAATTACTAAAATTGCTCCTATTATACCCCCAAAAAATCTTCTGCGTCTTTTTAACATTTGTCTTCTCTTGTTTCTTCTTATTCTCATCTGTAAACTCATTTTCCTCATCTCCTAAAATGCTTTTTCGAATGTTTGTTCGTCTTTTACTACATTTTAGCAGAAAATTTGTTCGTTGTCAAGAGTTTTTGACAAAAATTTGTTCGCTTTTTTAAAAATCCCCCCAAAATGGGACATTTACTGACTTTTTTTGCCCATAAAATTAACTGCTAAAATCTTATATATTGATTATAGCAGTTTTAGTGGGTATAAAAACGGACAGTGATTTACTTTTATAATAATTGAGACCAACATTTTATATAAATGTCGGATACCTCTTTTAAAATATCAGTTTCCTGCTCATTTGTTTTATCATATACTGCGCAGGTTTTAAATCCTCCTTTTTTTGCACCTTTAATTCCTGCCACAATATCCTCATACACAAGGCAATCTTCGGGACTTACCCCTATTCTTTGGGAAGATAAAAGATATACATCGGGGTTACTCTTATCGCAACCTACCTCAGTTGAGAATGCATATGCGTCTATTAAATCCCATATACCAAGTCTTTTGAATGCACCCTCTAAAAGCTCTTTATAACTACTTGTGGCAATGGCTATTTTTACTCCGTCATTATGGAGTTTTTTTATGTACTCGCACACATAGGGTTTTGCGGGTATATTTTTCTCATACTCGTTTTTTATCATTTCCCGCATTGTATTTATTGAGTCTGTAACATCAATATCCAATGACCATAAATCTATAAGATACGGAAATGACTCCTCTAACTGCATTTCTTTTATTTTAAATTTAGTTTCATCATCAATTATGCGACCATGCATTGCAAAGAAATCCTCACAAACCTTTTCCCACACACTCATAGAATCGAGTATTGTTCCGTCGACATCAAATATTGCACCTTTCATCTTTATAACCTATCCTTTCTGTTACTTGCGGTACAACCCAGTTCTGCAATAAAATCATTCAGAGGCTTCATTTGAGGCATTTTTTATACTGCACAGTTTTTCGTATAGCCCTGTGTATCTTTGTGATGTGGTCATATTTTGTGTCATATGTTTTATTGTTGATACTGGACCCACAAGCACTACCATATCCCTTGCCCTTGTAACTGCAGTATAAAATAAATTCTTATTCATAAGTTTTGAGAAATACTTTCCTATTGGGATTATTACAATAGGAAATTCACTTCCCTGACTCTTATGCACAGTAATTGCATAGGCAAGGTCTAAATCCTTTAGGTGGTCAAAGCTGTATTCTACCCGCTTTTCGTCATCAAAGAGTATTGTCATAGTGCGCTCGGAGGGGAAAATTTCTTCTATTATTCCCATATCACCATTAAAAATCCCAAGACCTACACTGTCATCAGGCAGTGTGTATTCAATATCATAATTGTTTCTGGTCTGCATAACCTTATCGCCCGTTCTGAATGTTATACGGTTAAAGACTGCCTCATTTTTTGTGGGTGATGGCGGATTTATCGCATTCTGGAGCTGTGCATTTAATTCATACGTTCCCGTTTCTGTCTTTTTTGTGGGCGATATAATCTGAATATGCGATATCGGGTTTACTCCATAGCTTTTAGGAAGTCGTTTTGTGTATAGCTCAACCGTTGTCTGTGCAATTCCCGAAAGACTTTCGCGTCTTAAAAAGAAGAAATCGTTTGTTTTGTTATCAAGCTCAGGCATCTGGCATGAGTTTATTTTATGTGCATTAACAATAATTAAGCTTTCCTGTGCCTGACGAAAAATCTTAGAAAGCTTTATAACGGGAATAGCATTACTTTCTACAATGTCCTTTAATACTGTGCCCGGACCTATTGATGGAAGCTGGTCGCTATCACCTACAAGAATTATCCTTGCTCCGTATCTTACGGCACGCAATAACGACGCCATAAGCAATGTATCCATCATACTTACCTCATCAACAATAACAACGTCTGCCGATAATGGATTTGACTCGTTATGCTTAAATGTATGCTCAGTACCCGAAATTTCTGTTTCTAACAGACGATGAACAGTTTTTGCCTCAAGACCTGTAACCTGCGTCATTCTCTTTGCCGCTCTGCCT
Source organism: Clostridia bacterium (assembly GCA_045589635.1). GTDB lineage: Bacteria > Bacillota > Clostridia > UBA1381 > UBA1381 > Ornithomonoglobus_A. The sequence goes on along the minus strand of JAZNPJ010000168.1, from coordinate 2,405 downwards.
GTTGGTGCAGTCAGGGCAATTTTTAGATTCTGTTCTTTAAAAAGCTTTATGATAACATTTATTGTTGTGGTTTTTCCCGTACCAGGTCCGCCCGCTATAACCATACAGCTTGACGAAAGTGCGCTAAATACTGCATCATACTGCTCGCTCGCAAGCTCTACTCCGTCCTCTTCCTGTAACATAGCTATTCTCTTTTGTGCCTTTTCCTCGCCCATAAAATTCTTTGGCTCTGTCATAGACATCGAAACAAAACGTCTTGCAATATAATATTCCGCCTCATATAGCTCAAACAGATAGAATACGTCGTTATTATCAACTACCTCTGCAATTATTTCTCTTTGGGTCAAAAGCGAAGTATAGGCATTTTCTATTTCCTCATCACGTACACCTATCAGGTACGAAATGTGCTCACTAAGAAGTGCTTTTGGCATAAATGTGTGTCCGTCCTGATACGCGGCATTTTTAAGTGTGTATTTTATTGCCGCTTTTATTCTGTGGATACTGTTCTGGGGCATACCTATATTCATTGCAATTTTATCCGAAACTGCAAATGTAATACCTTGCACCGCATCAGAAAGAATGTAGGGATTTTCTTTTATTTTATCAACCGAGCCTGAGCCAAAAATCTGGTATATGCTTGTTGCATAGCTTATAGAGATATTATATTTTTGCAAGAAAACAACAATCCCCTGCATTGACTCAACCTCTTTTAATGACTCGGATATTTTCTTTGCTCTGTCGATACTTATTCCCTTAATTTCGCTCATTCTTTCGGGATTCTCAAGCATTATCTTAATTGTATCTGCACCAAATTTATCCACAAGCTTTCTTGCAGTTGCATGGCGCACACCTGATACTATACCCGAGGACAGATACATAAGTATAGAATCCTCATCAGTTGGTAAAACCGTCTGGTAATACTCTACCCGAAACTGCTCACCATATGTAGGGCTAAGTACAAAATGCCCGTTTGCGCTTATGTGCTGACCGCATCTTACAAGAGGCATATACCCGACAACATCACAATATTCACCATCATCAGTGTAGATACAGCAAGCGGTATATCCGTTTTCTTCGTTAACGTAGTATATTTCATCAACTACACCGCATATTGTTTCAAATTCCGACATTTTTAAATCCTTTCGCAAATACTGATTAAACCGTCAGTTATACCTGTTATTAGTGCGCCCTTCTTCTCATTTTCCTTTATGTGCTCTATTACTTCTTTTTTTATTACCTCACCTGCATACAAAATCGGAATTCCCGGCGGATATACCGTTATAGTACTCGCACATATCTCTCCCGTACTATCATTTATATTTACCTCTTTTGTTTTACTTCTGTGTGCAATAAAAGGTAAAATTTCTTCGGTATGCTCTACATTTACTAAAAAATCATTTTCTTGTGTTTTAGGCACTGTTTTTAGAATGTTACTTATAGCAACACCTGTTTTTTCAAGCTCATCTTTGGTATTTGACGCCGTTACAATAAGAACAATCGCGTTTATTGTTGCCATTTCTATATCTATATCATATTCATCGCAGAGAATTTTACTAACCTCAAAGCCTGATATATCATACTTATTAAAGCATAGCACAAGTCTTGTTTTATCGTCATTTTCTAAAAACTCAATATCTGTTGTGTCTTTTATTAGGGCTTTAAATTCTTCACACATCTTTATTGTCCTATCCCATATATCACTACATTCAAGCTGTGCCCTTGCAACGTCTGCCGAGGAGGCAATCATATATGACGGACTTGATGAGTGTAACATTAACAAAGTCTTTTCCACTCTCTCGGGGGACACTAAATTGCTCTTTATATGAAGATATGCCGCACCTGTTAGTGCATTTAAAGTTTTATGTGCACTCTGACATGACATATCTGCGCCCAGCTCCATTGCAGTTTTGGGGAGCTTATCACTTGCAATAAAATGCGCACCGTGTGCCTCGTCAACTATAAGCGCGATACCATATTTGTGGCATTCGTTTGCTATATTTTCTATATCCGAGCAAACTCCAAAATAGTTCGGAGACGTTATAATACACGCCTTTATGTCGGGATACTCTTTTAGCATTTTAGCTATTCCAACCGTTTTTGTTGGTAAATTATTTTTATACTCCTTTGGAAGTACCCTTATTTTTATACCCGCAAGTGCACATATATTTACAACACTCATATGGCAGTCTGCCGATGCAAGCAGCGTATCGCCACTATTTAAGACGGATAAAAGCATTGTATGAATTGCAGTTGTAGACCCGCTTGTTAATATAAAGCTTTTTTGTGCCTTATAGGTTTTTGCAAGTAAACTAAGTGATTTTTGTGTGTATTCTCCTGCATGGAACAAATCCTCTGTTTTTGAAAGCTCAGTAACATCACAATCTAAAAGCTCACCAAGTCGGAGG
>JAZNPJ010000167.1:0-14617 GCA_045589635.1 Clostridia bacterium | reverse complement strand
GATATACACGTAATACCCGATATGCTTCGCCATTTTAATGATGGTTGCGATGTGGTATATGGTGTACGTAAAGAACGAAAAACAGATACATTTTTTAAACGAACAACCGCCCTTGTGTTTTATAAACTTATGAGGGTTATGGGCGTAAATATTGTATTTAACCATGCAGATTACAGACTTATGAGTAAACGTGCCTTAAGGGCTTTTTCTGAGTTTGAGGAAAGAAATCTGTTCCTCAGGGGAATGGTTCCATTGGTTGGGTTTAAGAGTGAAAATGTATATTATGACAGAAAAGAGAGATTTGCAGGCGAGTCAAAATATCCTTTAAAGAAAATGCTTTCTTTTGCATTTGACGGTATAACCTCGTTTAGTATAAGTCCTATAAGACTTATAAGCTCCTTGGGTGTTATTGTATGTATCTTTTCGTTTATTATGGCATTGTATGCCTTTATACAAAAGCTTATTGGTAATACGAGTGATGGATGGGCGTCGCTGATGGTTTCGATATGGTTTATCGGCGGTGTGCAACTTCTCTCGGTTGGTTTAGTTGGTGAATATATCGGTAAAATATATAAAGAGGTTAAAAGACGACCAAGATATATAATAGAAGAATATAAGAAATAATTAAAATACAGAAAGGCTGTATAAATATGTATGATATAATTATAATAGGTGCAGGTCCTGCAGGTCTGAGTGCAGCAATATATGCACAACGTGCTAATATGAAGACTCTTGTTATCGAAAAATTATCAAGCGGCGGACAAATTATGAAAACAAATGAGGTAGATAATTATCCTGGTTTTTATGATATCCCGTCAGGTAATGAGCTTAGTGAGGCATTTTTAAAGCATGCCCAGAAGTTTGGTACAACTATTGTATCGGAAAGTGTTAAATCAATAGAGAATGCACCATACGATGTTAAGGTAGTGCATACAAGACGTCATACGTATATGACAAAATCTATTATATTTGCAATGGGTGCAAATCCTAAAAAGCTTGGTGTGGACGGAGAAGCAGAGCTTGGCGGAAGCGGTGTGTCATATTGCGCACATTGCGACGGTGCATTTTTTAAAGGCAAGGATGTTGCGGTAATAGGTGGCGGAAATACTGCTTGTGAGGATGCAGTATACTTATCAAAGCTTTGTAACCGTGTTTATCTTATAAACCGTTCCAAAAAATTCAGAGCGGCGGCATCGATTTTGGATAACGTTAAAAAACAGAGTAATATTATAATTATTACTGACGCTGTGTGTGAGAGATTTAACGGAGAGGGACGACTTCAAAGTATAGATATAAAAAATACAATAACAAATCAAAAGGGTGTTTTGAGTGTGAGCGGAGCTATTGTTGCAATAGGTGTAACACCCGATTCAAAGCTTGCAAGTGATTGCGGAGTTGAGGTTTGTGATTATGGTTTTATAAAAACAGATATTTATATGAAAACCAACATAAATGGTATTTATGCAGCAGGCGATGTAAGAACAACACCGCTAAGGCAGATTGTAACTGCCGCATCAGACGGCGCAGTTGCGGCAACCAGTGCGGCTTCATACGTTAATGAGCTTGGCGTAAAAACTGTTTAAAAATTCCAGTATAAACCTATTGCGTTTATTGTGGTTAAATGTTATAATTATTTATATTTGATAAATATACACGAGAGGCGGGTGCATATATGAAAGATAAAATAAGTCTTTACGGATTTAATAATCTTACAAAAACACTTAGTTTTAATATTTACGACGTTTGCTACGCAAAAGGTGAGCGTGAGCAAAAGGATTACATTGCATATATAGACGAACAATATAACAGCGATCGTTTAACAGGTATTCTTACAAAGGTTACCGAAATGATAGGCGCTACTGTTTTAAATATATCAAAGCAGGACTATGAGCCGCAGGGTGCCTCTGTTAATATTCTTATTGCCGAAAAGGACCTTGATGATGAAAAGATTGATGTATCGTGCAATAAAGGTATTTTATCGCCTCAGACAGTACATGCACATCTTGATAAGAGTCATGTAACTGTACATACTTTCCCCGAATATCACCCCGACAATTCAATATCAACATTCCGTGTTGATATTGATGTATCAACATGCGGTACAATTTCACCGCTTAATGCTTTGGATTTTCTTATAAGCAGTTTTGATTCGGATATTATCACAATAGACTACCGTGTAAGAGGATTTACAAGAGATGTTGAGGGTAGGAAGTATTTTATTGACCACGACATAAAATCTATTCAGGACTATATAAATGATGAAACACTTACCAAGTACGATGCTATTGATGTAAATGTATATCAGTCAAATATTTTCCATACGAAAATGCTTATAAAAGATATTGAACTGCAGAACTACCTCTTTAATAAAGATGTATATGAAATTCCGCCAAAAAGACGTCTTATGATAACAGATAGTTTAAGACAGGAAATGATAGAAATATTCAGCGGTCAGAATGTATACTCCAAAAAATGAAGAGATTAAGTCAGAGAAATGCGCCTATATATGAGGCGCTTATAGAGCATACAAAAAACAGAGTAGTAAGAATGGATGTCCCCGGACATAAGGGCGGTAGGGGAAACAAAGAACTCCGTGATTTTTTGGGTGAGCAGTGCCTTAATATTGATGTAAACTCAATGAAAGCACTCGATAATCTTTGCCATCCCGTAAGTGTTATACGTGATGCGGAGCGCCTTGCGGCACAGGCATGTAATGCAGAACATGCATTTTTAATTGTAAATGGTAATACATTTGCAGTACAGGTTATGATAATGTCAGTATGTAAGGCTGGCGAAAAAATAATTATGCCGCGTAACGTACACAGAAGTGCTATAAATGCACTTGTAATCTGCGGTGCAGTACCTGTATATGTAAATCCCGGTACAAGCCGCGAGCTTGGGATACCACTGGGAATGTCTGTTGAAGATGTAGAAAAGGCAATAAAAGAAAATCCCGATGCTAAAGCAGTGTTGGTAAATAACCCTACATACTATGGAATATGTTCGGATTTACGAAAGATAGTATCCCTTGCACATAAGCATGGTATGAAGGTTATCGTTGACGAAGCACACGGTACACATTTTTATTTTGGAGATAATTTACCTGTATCCGCAATGAATGCAGGTGCAGATATGGCTGCACTTAGTGTTCATAAAACGGGTGGGTCCTTAACACAAAGTGCTATTTTGCTTTGTGCAAAATCCATGCAGGAAGGATATGTAAGACAGGTAATAAACCTATCTCAAACCACAAGCGGTTCGTATTTGTTATTGTCCTCGCTTGATTTGGCACGTAAAAATCTTAGCATAAACGGTATGCAAATGATACGGAAAACCATAGCATACGCCGACTATGCAAGAAGTGAAATAAACAAACTTGGCGGTTACTATGCATTTGGCAGAGAGATTATAAACGGAAATGATATCTACGATTTTGACTCTACCAAGCTTTCTGTGCATACACGTAACATTGGTCTTGCGGGCATAGAGGTCTATGATATTTTACGTGATGAATATGATATACAAATAGAGTTTGGAGATATTGGCAATATTCTTGCAATACTAAGCTCAGGGGACAGAGCGTTGGATATAGAACGTCTTATTTCTTCGCTTTCGGATATAAAGCGTTTATATCAAAAGGATAAGGCAGGAATGTTCGACCATGAGTATATAAATCCACATGTGAAAATGCTGCCTCAGGAGGCTTTTTATTCGGAGAAAAAGCAAATACCTATAAGAGAAAGTGTGGGCAGTATCTGTGGAGAATTTGTTATGTGCTATCCACCCGGAATTCCTATCCTTGCACCGGGAGAGTTAATAACCTCAGAAATACTTGACTATATTTTATATGCCAAGGAAAAAGGTTGTTTTATGACAGGTACTGAGGATATGGATATGAACTTGATAAATGTTGTTTTGTGAGGTGAAACTTAATGGGAATATGGTTTTCGGAGCAACACACAAAAAATCTTAAGCTTTCGGTTAAAATAAAAGAACAATTATATAGTAAAAAAAGCTATTATCAGCTCATAGAGGTTTTTGACACGGAGGAATTTGGCAGAATGCTTGTTCTTGACGAATGTGTTATGATAACCGAAAAAGATGAGTTTATGTATCACGAAATGATTGCTCACGTGCCTATGGCAGCTAACCCCGATGCAAAAAATGTTCTTATAATTGGCGGCGGCGACGGTGGTGCGGTAAGAGAACTTCTAAGATACAAAACTATAGAGCATATAGACATGGTAGAAATCGACAGTGAGGTTGTTGATGTTTGTTGCAAATATATACCTCAGACTGCCGCTATGCTTGATGATGCACGTCTTAGCATACATTATGAGGACGGACTTGCGTTTGTGCGAAAAACAAAGAACACATACGACTTAATAATTGTAGATTCTACCGACCCGTTCGGACCCGGTGAGGGTTTGTTTACAAGGGAGTTTTACGGGAACTGCTACAAGGCGCTCTCGGATAATGGAATATTGATAAATCAACACGAATCAACTTTCTATGATGAGTATGCCCAGGCTTTTAAAAATACACACAAAAAACTGTCAAAGGTATTTCCAAATGCCTCGGTATACAGTTTCCAGATGCCTACGTATCCGTCAGGGATTTGGTATTTTGGATTTGCATCAAAGGGAATTGACCCTATAAAAGATCTTGATGAAGAAGCATGGAACGATTTGAAAATTAAAACAAGGTACTACAATACTGATATTCATAAAGCGGCATTTGTCTTGCCAAACTATGTAAAGGAGCTATTAGATGAATAAAAATGTTTTTACCTTTATTGGTTGCGATAACGAGTATGATGAAAGTAAAATAGCAATTTTTGGTGCCCCCTTTGATTCTACGACATCCTTCAGACCCGGAACGAGATTTGCATCAGCGACAATGCGTAACGAAAGCTTTGGTATAGAAACATATAGCCCATATCTCGATAAGGATTTAGAAGATATCTGTATATTTGACTGTGGTGATTTAGAGTTGCAGTTTGGCTCGCCTGAAAGTGCACTTTCCGACATTACTGATTTAACAAAAAAAATAATAGAGGATAATAAAATACCATGTATGATAGGCGGTGAACACCTTGTAACTCTTGGTGCATTTAAGGCAGTATACGAAAAATATAAAGATGTATATATTCTCCATTTTGACGCTCATGCCGATTTAAGAGATGAATATCTTGGTCAAAAGCTTTCTCACGCATGTGTAATAAGACGTTGTTATGACCTTGTAGGTGATGATAAGATTTATCAATTTGGAATAAGAAGCGGCGACAGAAAGGAATTTGAATTTGCGAAAGACCATGTAATACAAAATAAATTCAACTTAGATGGTCTTGATAAGGTAATAAAAAAGCTAAAAGGTAAAAAAGTGTATTTCACACTCGACCTCGATGTTTTAGATCCATCAGTATTTCCCGGTACAGGGACACCTGAAGCGGGGGGTATAAGCTTTAATGAACTTTTAGATGCTATCCACTCTTTAAAGGATTTGGATATTGTCGGTTGCGATATAAATGAACTTTCGCCGCATTATGATATAAGCGGTGCTTCAACTGCGGTTGCATGTAAAATATTACGTGAATTGCTTTTAACAATATATCGTTAAATTAACAAGCTTCGCTTTAATAGTGAGGCTTGTTTTTATTTTATGAGTTTGTAAACTTTTTAATGTCATTGTATATACTCACAGACAGTTTTGTAACAAAACCATTACAAAGACCTTTGTTTTGTAAAATTAACAAATCTGTTGTAATATTTAAGATAACCCGCTTAAAATCTATAATAAATGCTGTTATTAAAAGGTTAAAAGAATTTTTTGTTTTTCTCATTTTTTGTTCCTTTCGGACAATAAGTAATTTTAAAAAAGGCTTGTTATATAATATGTTTATCACAAATGTATATAAAGATACAAGGTAAAGTTTTACATGGATTAAGCAAAAAAACTATGTAATATAACTGTAAAAAATGAAAGAAATATGTAATTGATAATAAATGGTTATGTAATTGATTTTTGGTATATATTGTGTTAAAATACAAAATACAGGATATAAACCACAATATGTTGTGGTTGCAGATAAATAAAGAATGCCAAAAAAAAGGAGTGATAAGTTATGATGATTATAAAAAAAGACAACACCATTGAGGCGTTTAACGTCCAAAAGGTAGTTGCTGCGGTTAACAAATCAGCTTTTCGTGCATTAGTAAAATTTACAGAGGAAGAGACTGAATTCATATGCAGATTCGTTACAGAAGAAGCAGAAAAGATGGATAAAGAGTATATACGAATTGCAGAAATGCACAATATTGTTGAGGGTGCATTGGAAAGAGTCAATCCTAAAGTTGCAAAAAGCTATCGTGATTATAGAAACTATAAGCAAGACTTTGTACAAATGCTTGATGAAGTTTATAAAAAGAGTCAGTCTATAATGTATATAGGCGATAAAGAAAACTCAAATACAGACAGTGCACTTGTATCTACAAAGAGAAGTCTTATCTTTAATCAGCTAAATAAAGAATTATATAAGAAGTTTTTCTTAACAACTGAGGAACTTCAGGCTTGTCGTGATGGTTATATTTATATTCATGATATGTCAGCAAGACGTGATACTATGAACTGTTGTCTCTTTGATGTAGAAAATGTGCTAAAAGGCGGCTTTGAGATGGGTAATCTGTGGTATAATGAGCCAAAATCTCTTGATGTTGCATTCGACGTTATAGGTGATATTGTTCTTTCTGCAGCAAGTCAGCAGTATGGCGGTTTCACAGTTCCGTCAGCAGACCTTATACTTGAACCATATGCAGAGAAGTCATATAAGAGGAATGTAGATAAATACCTCAAGCTCGGTTTAGACGAAAAGAAATCTGCAAAGATTGCTCTTCGTGATGTTCAGACAGAATTTGAGCAGGGCTTCCAGGGTTGGGAATATAAATTCAATTCCGTATCATCATCAAGAGGCGACTATCCGTTTATAACTGTTACAATAGGTACAGGTACAGGCAGATTTGCTAAAATGGCATCTAAGGCGATGCTTAAGGTCAGAATGAACGGTCAAGGTAAAAAGGGACACAAAAAACCTGTATTATTCCCCAAAATTGTATTCTTGTATGACGAAAACCTTCATGGTGAAGGTAAAGCACTCGAAGATGTATTTGAGGCAGGTATTGAATGTTCTTCAAAGACAATGTATCCCGACTGGCTAAGTCTTACAGGTGAGGGATATGTTCCTTCTATATACAAAAAATACGGAAGAATTATATCTCCTATGGGATGTCGTGCATTCCTTTCACCATGGTTTGAAAGAGGTGGAATGACACCTGCCGATGATGACGATAAGCCTATATTTGTAGGAAGATGGAACATTGGTGCAGTATCATTGCACTTGCCAATGATTCTTGCAAAAGCAAGACAGGAATCAAAGGATTTTTATGAGGTTTTGGACTATTACTTAAATCTTATACGTAATCTTCACATAAGAACGTACGATTATCTTGGCGAAATGCGTGCATCAACAAATCCGCTTGCATATTGCGAGGGTGGTTTCTATGGCGGAAAACTTGGCTTACACGATAAAATTAAGCCTATAATGCATACTGCAACTGCCTCGTTTGGTATAACTGCATTAAATGAATTACAACAGCTTTATAATAAAAAATCAATAGCTGAAGACGGTCAGTTTGCATTAGAAGTTTTGGACTATATAAATAAGAAAGTTGAAGAGTTTAAAAAAGAAGACGGCAATCTGTATGCAATCTATGGTACACCTGCAGAATCTCTTTGCGGACTTCAGGTAAAGCAATTCAGAGCAAAGTATGGTGTCGTAGAAAATGTTTCTGACAGAGAATATGTATCAAACAGCTTCCATTGCCATGTCAGCGAAGATATTACACCAATTCAAAAGCAGAACTTAGAGGGACGTTTCTGGAACTTGTCAAATGGTGGTAAGATTCAATATGTAAAATATCCTATAAGCTATAATAAAGAAGCCATAAAGACACTTATAAGAAGAGCTATGCAGCTTGGATATTATGAGGGTGTAAATCTATCATTAGCTTATTGTGATGATTGCGGATACGAAGAGCTTGAAATGGATGTATGTCCAAAATGCGGTTCTGCTAATCTTACAAAGATTGACAGAATGAACGGATATCTTTCATACTCAAGAGTAAAAGGCGATACAAGATTGAACGAAGCTAAAATGGCAGAAATCAAAGAAAGGGTTAGTATGTAATAATGCGTTATCATAATATTACAAAGGACGATATGCTCAATGGCGACGGACTCAGAGTTGTTTTATGGGTTGCCGGTTGTGAGCATGGTTGTAAAGGCTGTCAAAACCCTGTTACATGGGATATAAATGGCGGAATTGAATTTGATGAAAATGCAAAAAAAGAAATATTTGATGAGCTCGAAAAAGATTATGTTTCGGGTGTTACAATAAGCGGCGGCGACCCCTTGCATTGCAAAAACAGACGTGATGTAGGTGAACTTATCAATGAAATTTCAAAAGAATATCCCAATAAATCAATATGGCTCTATACAGGTTATAAATGGGAAGAAATCTGTACACTTGATTTTATAAATAAAGTTGATGTTCTTGTCGACGATAAGTATGTTGAGGAACTAAGAGATGTTAATCTGCCATGGCGTGGCAGCGCAAATCAGGATGTAATAGACGTAAAATTAAGTATAATCTGCGGCAAAAAGGTTTTGCATAGCAAATAAAAAAGGAAGGACTACAACTATGAAAAAGGTTGCAAGCTTTGAAAAAGTAAGCGAAGAGCAATTCAAAAAGGATTGGGATTTATCAGCTGATTTTAAAACAGTGTACGATAAAATAAAGCTTCCTAAACGTGCCACAAAAGGCTCTGCGGGATATGATTTTTTCGCACCTGTAGATATTACCCTTAACCCCGGTGAAACAATAAAAATACCAACAGGTATAAGGGTAAAGATAAATGATGGTTGGGTTTTAAAGATATATCCAAGAAGCGGACTGGGCTTTAAGTTCAGACTGCAACTCAATAATACTGTGGGAATTATTGATAGCGATTATTATAACAGCGACAATGAGGGTCATATCTTTTGCAAAATCACAAACGACTCAAACGAAGAAAAGACTGTATCAATAAAAGAAGGCGATGGTTTTTGTCAGGGTATTTTTGTTGAATACGGTATTACATTTGATGATGATGTTTGTGAAGAAAGAAATGGCGGATTTGGCTCAACAACAAAATAAACAAAAAGGGGATACATGCTGCTTTGAGGCTTGTATCCCTTAATTTTATTTTAACCTTATTTTTCGTACTTTATCACGTAATTTTAATACTAATCCCGGTGATACGGAAAGCTCATCAACTCCCATTTTTAAAAAGCTTTCAGTAAGAGATACATCTCCTGCCAATTCACCGCATATACCTACCCATATGCCATGTTTATGGGCATTTTTTGTAACTGTATCAATAAGTCGCATTATAGCTTCATGATGGATATCGCAAAAATCATCTAAATTTGAATTCTGCCTGTCCATAGCAAGTGTGTATTGTGTTAAATCATTTGTGCCAATACTGAAAAAGTCAACCATTGGAGCAAGCAAATCGCTTATAATTGCTGCAGCAGGTGTTTCTATCATTAAACCGGTTTCTATATTTTCATTAAAACTGATTTCTTGTTTTTTTAATTCGCTTTTAACTTCGTCAATTATATTTTTTATTTGCACTACTTCATTTACAGAAGTTATCATAGGAAACATTATTGATAAATTGCCATATACAGAAGCTCTAAAAAGTGCCCTGAGCTGTGTTTTAAAAATTTGGGGACGCTTTAAGCAAATACGTATTGCTCTAAAACCAAGTGCGGGATTTTCTTCTTTTTCTATGTTAAAGTAGTTAGCTTGTTTATCAGCACCAATATCCAATGTACGGATAATAACCTTTTTCCCAGCCATGCTTTCCAATACTTTTTTGTAAGTTTGAAACTGAAATTCCTCGCTCGGATAATCGTCATTTTCAAGATATAAAAACTCACTCCTGAATAAACCAATTCCCGAGGCGTCGTTTGTAATAGCAGCACCTATATTTGCCAGACTGCCGATATTTGCAAAAATATTAACCTGTGTGCCGTCAAGAGTAACATTGTCCTTGCCTTTTAAATCTTGCAGAAGTTCTTTTTGCTTTTTGTCTGTTTCTTGTCTTTTTTTCATTTTCTCTAAGGTTTCACTGTCGGGGGACAGGTACATTTTGCCATTGTATCCGTCCACAATTGCAATCTCGCCATCTTTAATTTTACTTAAAAATTCACTACCGACACCAATTATTGCGGGAATATTCATTGTTCTTGCCAAAATTGCAGTATGTGAGTTTAAAGAACCATATGCAGTAACAAAAGCTACTACCTTGTCTTTGTCCAATGCCACGGTTTCGCTTGGTGCTAAATCATCAGCACATACTATTATATTTTTGTTATCTGTTTTAACTTCACATTCTGCTTGTGTCAGATTTTTTATAATTCTATCCGATATATCCTTTATATCCGCAGCACGTGCCTGCATATACGAATCATCCATAAGCGAGAACATAGATGATAAATTATCAGAGGTAACTGCAACCGCATATTCTGCAATAACATTTTGTGTTTCCATAATATTTATTACAGATTCGTTAAAATCCTCGTCTTCAATCATCATTTTATGAATTTCAAAAATCTGTGCATTAGCACTGCCAACTTCGTCTAATGCTTTTTTATATATTTCATCAAGCTCGTTTGTTGCAGATATCTTCGCTCTTTCAAAGCGTTCCTTTTCCTTTGCAATATCATCTGTACGCTCACGTTTTACGTAAATTTCTTTTCGTTCAAATACAGATACTTTGCCTATAGCAATTCCATCGTATACACTTCGGCCCGAAATTGTAAGCATTTTAGTTTTCCTCCGTGCTTGTTATAGATTTTCTTTTAAAAAATTTGAGATTTTTTCTTCTGCTTGTTCTTCATCAGTGCCATCAATGGTAATTTTTATTGTGTCGCCTTGCTTTATGCCTAATCCCATAAGAGCAATAAGCTTAGTTGCACTAACAGACGTACTGTCTTTTTGTATTGTAATATTACTTTCAAACTGTTTTGCGGTGTTTACCAATAAACCTGCCGGTCTTGCATGAATTCCCAATTCATCTTTTATTGTATATTCAAATACTCTCATACTTTACCTCCATAAAAATTAAATAATTGCCAAGCTGTATATGCCTGGCAATTATTTGTTGTAGTTTATACAGTTAAAATTCCCTCATCACTTTCTATAAGAAGAAGAATTTTTTCCTCGTGGCCATTTTGGGCATTTATATATATTATAAAGTTTCTGTCGTGGAAATTACCCTTAAATTCATAGCATAATACTTCATCTAAGCTGTCTTTTGGTATTAGTGCAAGGCGAGTGCCTTCAACTGCTAAAGAGGTTGAGATGTAATTTTTTGCCTCGTCCTGAGTAATCTTAACCTCTTCGAACTGTCTTTCCCTGTGATTTGTAAGATAACCCTTTGCTTCAAAACCTACAATTTCACCATTATCCAATGCAACCTTGACTTTAATAAGGTCGCTGTAGCATATTACACCGTCTTGTGAATATGCAAAGTTAATGGTTGCAATGTTGTTGGACTTTTCATAATAGTTAGAAACCATATCGTAAATTCCTCTGTCCTCAAGGAATTTTATTGCCTTTTCAGTTGCGGTTGCGACGTCAATTACTTCATTTTCTACTTCAACATTGTCAAGAAAATATAGTATATACCCGCCTTTTTTTGTTATGCTTATAGAAATTTGCTCCGCTTTTGTAGAAACATTAAAAGTATATGCAGGTATATCGTTATTGTTTGACTCATTGGCAAATTTTAAATTACGTCCACGGTCCCCAAGAAATTCCTTTGCAATGGAAAGTGCATCTTCTTGCGATATTTCCTCGGCATTTTCAAGCATTTTGGGTTTTTGATTTACAATATGCTCCGAAAACGGACCATCATATATGAGTGATGGGTACTCATCGAATGCTTTTTCAACGTTTTCAAGACTTGATAATATACCGCTCTCATCTGCGTGTACAACATTTTTTGAGTCATTTTTGTTGTTTAAGTCTGAAATTTTAATTTCACCCGAGTATAATTTATCTTGTATCTGTCTTAGATTGTCTTTTAGTGAAGTTGAATAGGTGTTTAGTTCGTTTAAGGTTTTATATTCATCTTCGGAGATTTGCTTGCCTTTTATCATGGACTGAGAAAGTACATACGTATAATCGCCAACCTGAGAAAGGAATTTTGATGTGTTTTCCAAAGATACTTGTGAGGTGGGCAACTGTCCCAAACAAGACTTTGCCTCTGCCGCCTCGCTAAAAATATCATTTGATATTGAAGCAAGCTGAGAAGGAGTTTTTGCAAGTTGCGCCTTTGTAAGTTGAATATCAATATTTTCTATATAATCTGCAAGCTCATAAAAAGCTCTGTTGTAGCTGTTTTCAACATTGTTTTCGAGTGCTAAGGCAGTCCTTCTTGAATTAAGCGCCCATAAAAAACAAGCCACAAGTGCGGCTATTAAAATTGTGTATAGCCAGAAGTGTATATTTTTTGCTCTTTCCATTTACTTTATCTCCTTTATCTGCAAAATCTGTGCTTACCAATTTGAACAATAAGCGGTCTTGACCATATCCACGAATTTGTTGCTGTATCAGGGTTAAAATAGTAAATTGCACCTGATGTAGGGTCCCAACCGTTCATTGCATCTTTACATGCCTTGTATACAGTTGAATTTTCGCTTATGGGTACATTTATTTGCCCGTCGGATACCGCAGTAAAAGCGCCTGGCTGATATATAACGCCTGATATAGTGTTTGGGAAAGATGAATGCTTTACACGATTTAATATAACCGCCGCTACTGCAACCTGACCCTCATAAGGCTCACCGCGTGCTTCGCCATTTACTGCTCGTGCAAGTATTTGTGCATCGCTTGACGAGGTTTGAGCAGTAACTGTGCTATATCGTGTCAAAAAAATTGAAAGAGTTACTATTGATAACATTATTGATGTAAATTTTTTCATAATTGACCTCCTGTTCATTATTTTTATCATTTCAAATAATTTGAGATTTTATGTATAATAAAGTATAATACTTGTCAATTATTTATATAGAAATTTATATTTGAAAGGAAATAGAAATGAAAAATATTATAAATGCATTTGTTTTAGCTTTCGTTATGGCAGTGTCGGTACAATTTTTTGTTAATGAGGTTGATGGTGAGCTTAAAAATAATCTTGTAAGATTACATATAGTTGCAAACAGTAACTCTAAAGATGACCAACAAATAAAATTAAAAATCAGAGACGAAATTTTAAAAAATGTATCATTACACGATAAAGATTTTATAAACAAAGCAGAGCAGATAGCCAATAATGAACTTGTAAATATGAATTACAGTGCAAAAGCAGAGTATGGTGAGTTTTACTTTCCTCATAAAAAGTATCAGAACATCACATTGCCGTGCGGTGAATATAGGGGAGTTAAAATTATTTTAGGTGAGGGGAAAGGGGAGAATTGGTGGTGTGTGCTATATCCTCCCGTTTGTGTTAGTCAGGAAAGTGTTGTAATGGAAAAAAGTAGTGAAAATTTGTTAAAAGAGGAATTAAACAACTCTGTTTTTGATATAATAACTAATAGTGATGAAAAAGTAATTGTAAAATTCAAGATTGTTGAGGCTTTTAATTATATTACTAAAAAATTGAATAAATAAAAAAATAAAATCATTTGATTTATGGCTAAAATAACAAAATTACCAAAACATATTGACAAAAGCTTATAAATATGATATCATATATTAGTAGTTGAGGTAAAACTCAATTTCTTATATATCGCGGGATAGAGCAGTTGGTAGCTCGTCGGGCTCATAACCCGAAGGTCGTTGGTTCAAGTCCTTCTCCCGCAACTAAGTAAAACAGTAGGGTTCAAGAGTTTTGAGACCTACTGTTTTTTTGCGTTTCCTTATAATTTTCCTTATAATGACGATAACAAAAGCTAATTTAATATAATAAAAAATAATAATTTAGCTTTTATTTCTTTTTTTTCGTTTAAATGCCAGCTGAGCATAACATTTTCCGCCTTTGTTGTTTTTCTTGTTTCCTTCATCATCATAAAATCCATGACAATATTTTTGATTTTTTCTTTCTGGCACAAAAAATTGCATACATATAGGACATTGTTTAAAATAGTTTTCTCCTGATTGCATAAAGAAAAACAAAGTGTACATGGCTAAATCAAACGCATTGCTAGTAGAAAATATAATGGGCGATTGATAACCTTTGTATTTATCATTAGTAAATTCAAAATCAGGAGCAGTATTTAGCGAAATGCTTTGATATACATCCTGTAAAATCATTTTGCACTGTTCAGCTGTGTGATTAGAAAACCAAATATCATCAATTTTTAGTACTTTTAACTCATTATCTCTATTTAATGCCTTAAAAAATAATATAAATGACAAAAACAATATATGTAATTTTCTTAAAAAATCCCATATCCAAAAATATATAATCTTTTGAGGGGCAATCAGAGTTTTAGGTAATTTGATTCTTTG
>JAZNPJ010000166.1:0-2030 GCA_045589635.1 Clostridia bacterium | reverse complement strand
GTTATCAGCTATCGGTTGCTTAGTGGTTTTTCAACCACTTTGTATATATATTATATCATATTTTTTTGAAAAAATCAAATTTTATTTTATAAATCCAACTTTATCATGCATTGGAGCAAAAGTTTTAATATTTTTATGCGTCATTACGCCTAAAAGGAAATCATTGCCATCGACTTCTTTAATGTAAATGCGAGAAGTATCAACAGATACTGCAGAACGACCTTTTGGATGCGTCAGCAATTTTGCAGAATGCTCAAGACGCTTCATATCAATTGTATTCAACTCTAAGCGACCTTGAGAACCGATGATAATGAATAAGGGTAAACCATCTTTGAGAAGTGGTTTAGCATCAGCAATCTTACCACACCAATTCATATGATATTCATCGTGGATATCAGTGATAATCAAATGAGTTTTAATTGAAATTTCTTCCATATACGCACCTCATTTGAATGAATTGAAGAAATCCAGTATGTCTTGATTATCCTCTCTCGTATTGACATCTTCACTACGAGGAGCCGGCTTAGATTTATGATTAGGATTTCTTTCTCGCCAACATTTACCATAATGGGAAACAAGTTCATTCTCTTTTTCAAATTGTTTACCACAAACTGGACATATATACATAGGTTATTATTTCCTTTCACCTTTTGTATATATATTATATCATATTTTTTTATAAAAATCAATAAACCTTTTTGTGAGAGGGGTATTTATATACTGGCTTTTAGCCCCTCTACCCATTCCAGTCGCGTTACCACATTTCGGTTTTTGTTGCGGTTAACCGCAAACCGCGACCAGTATGTTTATACACCAAAAGTCCGCCGTACGCATCGCACTACTTTTTAAAGGATGGACACTTCTAATCCTACCTCCTGGTCTAAAAGAAAGACTTATCAACGGTTTCCATCCGTTTTGCTTTCTATTGGCTGCCCCTCATGGACTCGAACCATGAAAACCGGCTTCAGAGACCGGAGTTTTACCGATTAGACTAAAGGGCAATATAGGAAAGGAACAAGGCTCATTACTTTTTTTCCATAAAAACCAAAGAAACAAGTAAATATTTGCTGCAAGAGCCTTTAGTAAACACAATGAAGAAACCTGGCTGGGGCACAGGGTTTCGAACCCCGACCTAAGGAGTCAAAGTCCCGCGTGCTACCGTTACACCATGCCCCAATATAAACAAGGCACCTAAAAAGTTGCTTAACCCATTAAGCTATTCGTCAAATTTCTGGCTGACAAAATCGGACTCGAACCGATAATACACTTCTATGTGTGATTGCTGCGTGTGCCTTTATTTAAATATATCTAATTTTCTTAACTTTTAAACATTTAGGGCAAATATAAACATCATATTGCTGGTCAATTACTCCAGCAGATTTATCCCACCAAATTCGGACAGTTTTTTGAAATTGCCAATCATGCTTACAAAAAAGAGAACGAATCCAATTTACCATAAATCCTCCGAATATAATGGACGACCAGCTTTATAAATATAAGGGTCTAAAAGTTGTTCTTCTTCTAAAGCAATATCCATTGCTTCATATCTATCAACAAATTGATTATCTTCAGTTATAAAGCCTTGAACATGTGTCTGCTTATCATAATCAATTTTATGAGTAAACATCCATTCAAGGCAGTTACAATGCCGCTTGCCGCACACAATCTGCGGATATTCGCTATCTTTTGGATAGAATTTAATTGCGGCCGCTATAAGTTTCGGCATTTCTTTAATTCCTTTCTTAACTTTGTATATATATTATATCATATATTTTTAATAAAATCAATTAAAGAATTATGGTGCAGGATAACGGATTCGAACCGCTGACCCCATGCTTGTAAGGCATATGCTCTAACCAGCTGAGCTAATCCTGCATATTACAGACACCTAATATAGAATAAAATGATTTTAAGTCATTCGCGTAAACCATTTCCGCCAAAAGTCCAGTTGGACTCCACAGGATTTGAACCTGCAACCTCTATTAAGAGAATTTGCTGCAAGTGTCTGTTTGTGAAAGGAAGGATAACAT
>JAZNPJ010000165.1:0-2005 GCA_045589635.1 Clostridia bacterium | reverse complement strand
CTTCAAAACAGAGGTGCACCTCGCCCGGCCATATGATTCTTTGCAGACCGCCTTGTCTGAACAAGAGATAATCCTTATCAACCGAGTATGCCATACATTGTAAAAGCTGTGCTGTCCAATGATGCAACATTCTCATTTTTTCTTCGTCTGCATACCAATTCTTCGGAAGTTTGTTAAGACGTTCAAATTCCTTTTCCCAGAATGCCTGTGTTGTGGCTTTTGCTTTTTCGTAATCTTTTTCAAATTCCTCGCCCTTATTAAGTACGAATATAATCTCTGTGCTTTCCTGAGGCTTAAGGTTTATATTAAATTCAATGCAGCCACACTTTTCGCACCAGTTAAATTCTGTGCCTTCTAAAAGGTATAGCTTTCTTTCACCATCTGTAAACACATTACCGTCCGCTTTCCATGTTGCAGGGTGGTCGTTTTTCCATTTATTGATATCAGGCTTGTAATCTTCATACTGGTCGGAATCACCCGAGGTAATAAGCGGTTTTTCCTTGCCAGTTCTTAACATAAAGCTCAAATCTGTATTTGTTTCTTTATCGCATTTATTAGAAACTGTTACCTTTATGTAGCAGCTTGTTTTTCTTACTGTGTTACAGAAAGTTTCCTCGTATACTTCTACACCATCAATTATATGCTTAACTCCGTGTACGGGAACGCCGTCTTTTGTAATAACATTTATGGTCTTTGTAAAGTCAAACTGTTCTTTTTCTTTACCATGAAGCATCCATATTCCGCTACTTACCAGTTCATTGTAGTATTCATGTCCGTTCGGGTTGTTTTCATAGCCGATGCCATCAATTACATCACCAAAGAGGATCTTACCCTCTGTCCATAGTGTGAACATTCTCTCTGACCTTGGCGGATGTACGTATCTTCTTGTTGTTTTTGTTCTTTGCCAGTTACTATCATTATACCCATTCTCCTGAACCTTTGTAAAATGATCCATAATGATTCTCCTTTTTGATAGATAACACTTAAATTTCTTCCATACCAAGCATCATAAGTATTGTTCTTCCCATTGCACTTGCGTTAGGACTCCATGGCGAGAAGTACGGTGCATCTTCTATGTATCTCTCGTGCATTGTGTATTCTTCTGTCATAGTATATTTTAACTGAGCGTCAAGAATTTCCTGCATTTTTTCTTTTTCCCCAAATCTCTGCCATGTAAGGAACCATCTGTAATCGGGCGCAGACATATACCACATATGTCTTTTCCAGCTTGCATACATTCTGCCATAGAGTCCCTTATATGCTCTATTGGAGTTTATAAGACCTTTATGTAATTTATCAGTTTCCTCTTTGGTTAAAATTCCCATATAGCCAAGATGTGCATGATTTAACTGCGGAAACAGCGCCTCAACATACTTTTCGTCATCACCAACGGGACAAAGAGGAATGTACAACTCGTCCTTATCCTTATCTCTGTCAGTAAACGATTTTGTATATGTGCGGAATGCGTCAAGATAATCGTTATATTCTTCTTCTACCTCATTTGCTCGCTCATCATCAAAAAGTTTTGCAGCCTCTGCAAATGCACCCACACCAACCACTGTGTTTGTATCGGTTACCAACCACGCCTGGAATGTTTCTTCCCAGTCGCAGCTTCTTAGATCAGGGAACAGACCTTGTGCAATTTTTTCGTTACCTATTGTTAAGTTTCTTGTTGCTCTTACCCATTCAAAAGCCTTAAATGCCTGGTCGCGATATTTTTCGTAGCACTTTTTGCCCACATCACCCATATGTATACAATATTTTCCTAATGAATACAAAACTGTTCCTGTAACCATAGCCCAATATATGCCTATGTTTACAACCTCGCCGCTTTCAACTTGCATAACATTAAAGTATGTATCAAGAACATCTTCTAAATAATCCGAAAAATCACCTATCTGTGCCATGGCTTCAAAACAGAGGTGCACCTCGCCCGGCCATATGATTCTTTGCAGACCGCCTTGTCTGAACAAGAGATAATCCTTATCCACAGAGTATGCCATAC
>JAZNPJ010000164.1:0-9020 GCA_045589635.1 Clostridia bacterium | reverse complement strand
CGTGGGTTGTCCCATGAACGGAATACTGCCTTTATAGCACCAAATAGTTGTTCTTTTGGGTCTGTTGGGAAATCTTCACCAATCTTATTCTTATACTCTGCCTTGAATTGTGAAGCTAATTCCTTAAGGTCATCAGCTGTCAATTCAACGTCTTGAGTAACACCCTTTTCTTCCTTCATTTTGTCGATAAGCTCTTCGAAGTACTTCTTACCAACTTCCATAACAACGTCTGAATACATCTGGATAAATCTTCTGTAGCAGTCCCAAGCCCATCTTGGATTGCCTGACTTTTCAGACATAACGTCTACAACTGTTTCGTTAAGACCTAAGTTAAGAATTGTATCCATCATACCAGGCATTGATGCTCTTGCACCTGATCTTACTGATACAAGTAGCGGGTTTTCTTTATCACCGAATTTCTTTCCTGTGATTTCTTCCATTTTAGCAATATTTTCAAGGATTTCAGCCATAATATCATCATTGATTTTCTGACCGTCCTCATAGTATTGTGTACAAGCATCTGTTGAAATTGTAAATCCTTGTGGTACGGGCATACCAAGCTTTGTCATTTCAGCAAGGTTAGCGCCTTTACCGCCAAGAGTGTTTCTCATGCTTGTGTCGCCTTCGCTAAAAAGATAAACGAATTTTTTTGCCATTCTTTTTTCCTCCTAATTTGATTTTTTGAATATATCAGATATCGACATATTCGTATTTGAAATTTTTGTAAAAAAATTTACTCCTTAAATATTATAACACAAATTTCTAAAATGTCTACAGTTATTTTAAAATTTATGTGTAAATTTTTTTTCTTATTTAATTGATTTTTTTATGTAATATAACCTTAAATGATTGATTTTCTTCAAAAAATGTGATATAATAACTACCAAATAATCATTTTTGAAAGGGGTTTTTTACAATAATGAGAAGACTACTTGCAATATGGATAGGAAAAGCAGTTATCTTAGCCGGAAAAATACTAAGCCGAAGCACTACTGCCTCTCCCGGGGAATTTGCACTTAAAATTTATCCCAATCTTGTTAAGGATTTAAAAAAATATATATCAAAAAAAATAATAGTAACCTGCGGTACAAACGGAAAGACTACAACCAACAACCTTATCTGCACCGCACTTGAGGCTAAGGGATATAAGGTTATATGCAACAAAACGGGCGCTAATATGTTAAGCGGTGTTGCAACTGTGTATATTGAGGCTATGAATGTATTTGGTAATTTTAAGGCGGATTATGCATGCTTTGAAATTGATGAAGCATATACAAGAGTTGTTTTTAATTATTTTACTCCTGACATTCTTGTTGTAACCAATCTTTTCCGCGACCAGCTTGACCGCTATGGCGAAATTGATATAACCGCCTCACTTATAAAAGAGGCAATTTCAAAATGCCCCGACTTAAAAGCCATCTTAAACGGCGACGATCCGCTGAGTTCACAATTCGGATTAGAAAATAATGTTACTCCAGTATATTTTGGTGTTTCGGAACAGGTACTTGCAAAGGAAGAGCATACCGAGTTTTGCCCTCTGTGTAACGAACGCCTTGAATATAACTACAACCACTACAGTCAGCTTGGCGATTTTTATTGCAAAAGCTGTGGTTTTAAACGTCCCAAAATTGATGTTGAAGTAACAAATGTATCCCTTTCACCAATGTCTTTTGATATAAACGGAGTGTCGATAAGTGCAGACCACAAAGGTTTTTACAGTATCTATAACCTTATTGCCGTGTACGGGGCACTTATAGCAGCCGGCGAGGACACCTCGGACTTTGAAAATATTATAAAAGCGTACAAGCCCCAGACAGGCAGAATGCAGGAATTTAACTTTAAAAAACCGCTTATTTTAAGCCTTTCAAAAAACCCTGCAGGCTTTAATCAGGCGATTGATACAGTAAATAATGACACACGAAAAAAAGATGTTATTATAGCAATAAACGACAAGGTGAGCGATGGACGCGATATCTCATGGATGTGGGACGTTGATTTTGAGAAAATACAAAACAACAATTTAAATACCCTCTCTATATGTGGTCTGCGTTTGTGGGATTTGGCACTCAGGTTTAAGTATTCAGATATCACACCCGATTTTATTAGCGAGGATATTAAGGAATTAGTAAACGGCGCACTATCATCAAATTCGGATGTTATATATTTTATCGCAAACTACACTGCACTCTATGAGGCGGACAAGGTCTTGAATGCTTTGTTAAAGGAGAAAGAAAATGAAAATTAACATACTTCACCTATACCCGGATTTGCTCAATATGTATGGCGATAAGGGTAATATCGAAAGCCTTAAAAAACGTCTTTTATGGCGTGGAATTGACGTAGAGTACAACACTCTTACAAGTGGCAATCCCTTAAACCTTAACGACGTTGATATACTATTTATTGGCGGAGGAAGCGACAGAGAAGAAAAAATAGCCTCCGAGAAGCTGATACAATATAAAGACGATATAAAAACATATGTCGAAAACTACGGAGTACTCGTTGCAGTTTGCGGTGCATATCCGCTTTTGGGTAATTACTTTAAAATAGAGGACGATACTGTCGAGGGACTTGGAATACTTGATATTTACACAGAATATGACAGTAAACGAATTATAAACAACGTTGTTCTGCAATCAGACTTTGTAAAAAATCCCATTGTAGGATTTGAAAATCACAGTGGCAGAACATTTGTAAACGACCACACACCGCTTGGCAAGGTTGTTTTTGGAAAAGGAAACAACGACAGCGGCGATTATGAGGGTGTTGTTTATAAAAATGTTGTTGCAACAAATCTGCACGGACCTATTTTTCCCAAAAATCCCGAGCTTTGCGATTATATTCTTACTTGTGCATTAAAGAAAAAATATAACGATTTTGATACTCTTACACCGCTTGATGATACAATGGAAAACACTGCAAATGAGTACGTTATAAAAAAATACTGCAGTGCCTCTTTGGACTAAGAAGTTTATGAATAGTTGCATATTGTATAGATTTTTATCATAGAATATTATAAATAGCACAAAAATGCAATAATCTATATATAAGGGAGGATATACAAATGACTTTTGAAACAGCATTTAAACGTTTAAAAACAAAATTCGAAAATGTTGATGCAACAGTTTTAGGCGATATGGCATTTCAGATTACATTAACAGACGAAGACTCAGGCGGAACATTTTATACCCAGATTAAATCAAATGCATTATCTGTAGAACCATATGATTATAAAGACAACGATGCAGTAATAGCTATTACAAGAAAATCACTTGCTGCCATATTGGACGGGAAATCATCTTTTGATAAAGCAATAGAAAACGGCGAGGCAACCATAGCCGGTGATTTGGATAAATTTGAAGCTTTTAAAAATTCAATAAAGCCACCCGCACCTGTGCCAAAAACAAAAGCTGTTCCTAAAAAGAGTGAAACTGCAAAAAAGAAATAACTCTTATAAAGCTCCAAAATCGAATAACGAATATAGGGGACGTTCACGAACGTCCCTTTTGTATTTGTATTCCCTGCTTTTTGCATTTCATTTTATATATTATAATACAAAAAATTAACTGATCATAAATTGTGTTTGTACATATTTCTGTTTTTTTGAAAAAAATATTGTATTTAGGAAAATATAAGTGTATAATTAAATAGATTTTACATTTTGAAGGGAGCTTACTTAATGATAAGCAGAGAAAATATACGAAATATAGCAATAATAGCACACGTTGACCACGGAAAAACCACGCTTGTTGATGCAATGCTTTCGCAGTGCGGAACATTCAGAGAAAACGAGGTTGTTGACGAGAGAGTTATGGACTCAAATGACCTTGAAAGAGAACGCGGAATTACTATTTTAGCAAAGAACACCTCACTAAATTACAAGGGTACAAAAATAAATATTATAGATACACCAGGGCATGCTGACTTTGGCGGTGAGGTGGAGCGCGGTCTTGAAATGGTTGACGGCGTTTTGCTTTTGGTTGACGCTTTTGAGGGATGTATGCCACAGACACGTTTTGTTTTATCAAAGGCATTTGCACTAAATCTTCAGCCTATTATAGTTGTAAACAAGGTTGACCGACCAAATGCACGTCCGTATGAAGTGGTAGATGAAGTTTTGGAATTGTTTATAGATTTGGGGGCAACAGAAGAACAGCTTGACACTCCCGTGATATATGCATCGGGACGTGATGGCTGGGCAACTGCTGAATACAATCCCGAAAAGCCAAATTCTGATTTGACAGAGCTTTTTGAGCTTATAGTAAATTCAATTCCGTGTCCAAAATGTGAGGATGACGCACCATTCCAGATGCTTGTATCAAATATAGACTACGACGAATACACAGGCAGAATTGCAGTAGGTAAAATCCAGAGAGGAAAAATCACAACCAATATGCCTCTTGCGGTATGTAAGGCTGACGGAAAAACCGCAAGAAGTAAGGCAGTTAAGCTATACACCTTTGAGGGTCTTAACAAATCAGTTGTTGACGAGGCAGGTGCAGGTGATGTTGTTGCGATTTCGGGAATTGCAGATATAAATATAGGTGAAACCATCTGCGACACACAAAATCCCGAGCCTTTACCGTTTGTTAAGATTGATGAGCCTGTACTTTCTATGACATTCAGCGTAAACGACTCACCTTTTGCAGGTCAGGACGGAAAGTTTGTTACATCAAGACAACTTCGCGAAAGACTATTTAGAGAACTCGACTCAAATGTTGCTCTAAGAGTTGAGGAAACTGACACCACAGAGGCATTTACTGTTTCGGGCAGAGGTGAGTTACATCTTTCGGTACTGATAGAAAATATGCGACGTGAGGGATATGAATTTCAGGTATCTAATCCCGTTGTTATCTACAAGCACATTGACGGACAGCTTTGTGAGCCGATTGAGGACTTGACAATAGATGTTCCCGACGAGTATACAGGAACTGTTATGGACGGAGTTATACAAAGAAAAGGTGAAATGACAAATATGTCCCCCACCGCCCAAAATTATACAAGACTTGAATTTAAAATCCCATCACGCGGACTTATAGGTTTCAGAAACGAGCTTATGACTGCCACAAAGGGCACTGCGATAGTAAATAGTATTCTGTGCGGATATGAGCCATATAAGGGCGACTTTATAGGAAGAACAAGAGGAGCAATCATTGCATGGGAGGACGGTGAGTCTATAACCTACGGACTTTACAACGCACAAGAGAGAGGAACGTTGTTTATAGGTGCAGGCGTTAAGGTCTACGAGGGTATGATTGTCGGCGAAAATGCAAGACTTGAGGATATTGTAATAAATGTGTGTAAGAGAAAGCATGCAACAAACACAAGAGCCTCAGGCTCGGATGATGCACTAAAACTCACACCGCCAAAGGATTTAAGTTTAGAGCAATGTCTTGACTTTATTGCAGATGATGAGCTTTTGGAGGTTACTCCAAATCATTTAAGAATGAGAAAAAGAATTTTAAAAACGGATTTAAGAGCAAAAGCAAGAAATGTAAAATAATGCGGTTTGTCCAAAACCGCCAAACCCTACAATAAAAGGCTCAACGTATCGTTGAGCCTTTTTATGTGGAATCGTGTAGCATAACGGACCGTCGGGGACGCCGGTCCCTACAAAGAAACAGTCCCCTATTTTACTCCGTTTGTTCCCAATATATTATTCATCTTATTTGAATGTGCATGGCATATTGCAATAGCCAATGCGTCTGCCGCGTCATCGGGCTTTGGTATGGCATTTAAGCCAAGCATCATTTTAACCATTTGTTGTATCTGCGCTTTTTCGGCACGTCCATACCCCGTAACTGCCTGCTTTACCTGCAGTGGCGTATACTCAAAAATCGGTACATTTGCATTTGCACCGCACACTAGTAGCACTCCCCTTGCCTGAGCAACATTTATGGCAGTTTTCTGGTTTGAATTAAAAAATAGTTCTTCTATTGCTATTGCGTCGGGTTTATACTTTTGGATATAGCTTGTCATATCGGTATATATCTTTTTTAATCTTTCAACCGTCGGCATTGTTGAGGGGGTTGTGATTGCATTATACTCAAGTGTCTTAAATTTATTTCCGACATATTCAACAACACCAATACCCACTATTGCATAGCCAGGGTCTATTCCAATTATAATCATTCTTTATAAAATCCTTTCGTATATATTTTTATTTTTATTGTTAATAACTATTGCATAATAATAAATTTTGTTGTATAATGTTAAAAGATATAACTGTATATGTTTTACAGCTATTACATATATTTTACTATAAATGAGGAGGAATTTCAAGTATGGCAAAGGAAAAAGTTATTTTAGCTTACAGCGGCGGTCTTGATACATCAATAATAATTCCGTGGCTTAAGGAAAATTATGACTATGAGGTAATTGCAGTTTGCGGTGATGTTGGTCAGGGAAAGGAAACTGACGGACTTGACGAAAGAGCAAAAAAAGCAGGCGCTTCTAAGCTTTATATTGAAGATTTAAAAGAAGAATACGTAGAAGATTACATATTCCCAACACTAAAAGCAGGTGCAGTATATGAGGGCAAGTATCTTTTGGGCACATCCCATGCAAGACCAATAATTGCAAAAAGATTGGTTGAGATTGCACACAAGGAGGGCGCTACTGCAATATGCCACGGTGCAACAGGTAAAGGTAATGACCAGGTAAGATTTGAGCTTACAGTAAAAGCACTTGACCCATCTCTTAAAATAATAGCTCCATGGAGAATTTGGGATATTAAATCAAGAGAAGATGCAGTTGACTATGCAGAGGCTCATAACATAGAAATCCCTGTAACTAAGAAAGACTTATACTCACGCGACAGAAACATCTGGCACATCAGCCATGAGGGCATGGACCTTGAAGACCCTGCAAACGAACCTCAGCTTGATAGCTTGCTAAAGCTTGGTGTTTCACCACAACAAGCTCCCGATGAGGCGGAGTATGTTACAATAAGCTTTAAAAAGGGCGTTCCTACTGCTCTTGACGGTAAGAAGATGGGTGCAGTTGAGCTTGTAGAGAAGTTAAATGAGCTTGGCGGAAAACATGGTATAGGTATTGCCGACATCTGCGAGGACAGACTTGTTGGTATGAAGTCAAGAGGTGTTTATGAGACTCCGGGCGGAACAATCCTATACACTGCAATACAGGAGCTTGAATACCTTTGCCTCGACAGGGACACACAATCATTTAAGCGTCAGGCAGCTATAAAGTTCTCAGAGTTGGTATATGACGGGAAATGGTTTACACCATTAAGAGAAGCACTTAGTGCAATGTTTGACTCTATGAGCGAAACAGTTACAGGGGACGTTAAAATCAAGCTATACAAAGGCAATGCAACTCCTGCAGGTACAACATCACCATATTCACTTTATAACGAAAACATTGCTTCTTTTGGGGACAGTAAAGAGCTTTACAGCCACAAAGATGCTGAGGGCTTTATAAACTTGTTTGGTCTTCCTCTTGTTGTAAGAGCAATGATGAAAAAAGAAAACGATTTAGACTAAATAATAGTAAGGATGTTTAGAGCACTGTTCTAAACATCCCCTATTTTTCTTTAAGGAGAGATACAGATGGCACAAAAGCTATGGGGCGGACGCTTTCAAAAAAGCACCGACAAAAAGGTTGACGATTTTAATTCCTCTATAAGATTTGATAAAAGAATGTACAAGCAGGACATTCGCGGCTCTGTTGCCCATGCAAAAATGCTCGGCAAACAGGGTATTATTTCCAAAGAGGACAGCGAAGCAATAGTTAGTGAGCTAAAGAATATCCTGCACGATATAAATGACGGAAAGATAGAGTTTTTAATTGATGCAGAGGATATTCATATGAATATCGAAAAAATTCTTACTGAACGTATTGGTGATGCAGGTAAGCGTTTACATACAGGCAGAAGCAGAAATGACCAGGTTGCATTGGATTTAAGAATGTATCTTTTAGACGAAACCGAAGAACTTCTGGAAATGCTTATACATGCTATGGACGTTTTAGTATCAATAGCAAAGGAAAATACCGAGACTATTATGCCCGGTTATACACATTTGCAAAAGGCACAACCTATAACCTTTGCACACCATGTAATGGCTTATTTCGAAATGTTTAAGCGCGACTACTCACGTCTTTGCGATTGCCAAAAACGAACAAGCGTTATGCCTTTAGGCTCAGGTGCACTTGCTGCAACAACTTATAATCTTGACCGCGAATTTGTTATGCACGAGCTTGGCTTTGATGCGGTTACAATGAATAGCTTAGACGGTGTATCGGACAGAGACTTTGTTATTGAGCTTGCAAGCTGTCTTTCGATGATTATGATGCACCTTTCACGCTTTTGCGAGGAGCTTATATTATGGTCGAGCCATGAATTTTCGTTTGTGGAAATGGATGATGCTTTTTCAACCGGTTCATCAATAATGCCGCAAAAGAAAAACCCCGACGTTGCGGAACTAATACGCGGTAAAACGGGCAGAGTTTACGGTCATCTTATGGGGCTTCTTACAACTATGAAAGGTATTCCGCTTGCATACAACAAAGATATGCAGGAGGACAAAGAGCCGATATTTGATGCTTTGGATACAGTAAAGCTATGTTTACCTGTTTTTTGCGATATGATTGCAACAATGAAGATAAACAAAGAGAATATGCTAAAAGGCTCAAAGGGTGGATTTACAAACGCAACAGACGTTGCCGACTACCTTGTAAAAAAGGGTTTACCATTTAGAGAAGCACATGCAGTTGTCGGCAAAATGGTTTTCTATGCATTGGAAAATAATATTGCGCTTGATGATTTGTCTATGGACGAATTTGCAGAATTTTCGGATATTATTGAATCGGATATATATGATGCAATAAGTATGGAAACTTGCGTAAATGACCGTAAAATTGTGGGGGGACCTGCAAAGGAAACTGTTGAAAGGGCAATTAAAATAGCACAAAAATATATCGATAGTATAAGGTGATGTTAAAATTGTCCAGAACGCAAAAATCTTAATTTTTTGCTATAAACAAACCTCACCACTCGACGT
>JAZNPJ010000163.1:0-3357 GCA_045589635.1 Clostridia bacterium | reverse complement strand
TTCTGGAACGGCATATTGATTCCGATATAGTCGATGTCAAAGAAAGCGCACTGTTTGCGATTAAAACAATTGAAGCACGAAATAATGAAAACAGCTGAGTCAAACCGACTCAGCTGTTTTCATATAAATTTATCTCTGAACTCTTCCGCTTCCGTCGCCACCTGCAAGATTTTCTACGTCCGCTCTCGAAACAAGATTGAAGTCGCCGGGGATTGTGTGTTTTAGAGCAGATGCCGCAACACCAAACTCCAATGCTTCCTTAAAGTTCTTTCCGTCAAGGAAACCGCAGATTGTACCGCCCGCAAAGCTATCACCGCCGCCTACACGGTCAACAATCGGGTGTATTCTGTATTCCTTTGAATGATAGAATTCCTTTGTATCTCTTGAATAGATACAAGCAGACCAACCGTTATCTGATGCAGATTTTGATACTCTTAGTGATGATATAACATATTCGAAGTTGAACTTTTCTACCATTTGTTTGAATATATCCTCATAGCCCGCAAGCTTTAAATCACCGCTTGTTACGTCTGTATCACCGGGCTTAAAGCCAAGAACCTTTTCTGCATCCTCTTCATTACCGATACACACATCAACATATTGCATAAGATTTGTCATAACCTTTTGCGCTTTTTCTGATGACCATAGCTTCTTTCTGAAGTTAAGGTCAACAGACACTTTAACGCCATGAGCCTTTGCTGCCTTTAGAGCTGCCTCTGTAAGCTCTGCTGCTGCGTCTGAAACTGCAGGTGTGATACCTGTGAAGTGGAACCAGTCTGCACCCTCAAAAATAGCGTCAAAATCGAAATCTTCTGCTGTTGCAGTTGAAATTGACGAATGCGCTCTGTCGTAAACAACGTTTGATGCTCTCATAGCTGCACCGGTTTCGAGGAAGTATATTCCAAGTCTTTCGCCGCCAACTGCTATATTCTTTGTACCTACATTCATTTTTCTTAGTGCTGCAACTGCACATTCACCTATTGGGTTCGCAGGAACTTTTGTTACAAACTCTGCATCGTGGCCATAGTTAGCCAAAGAAACTGCAACGTTTGCCTCTCCGCCGCCATAGCATACATCAAATTCGTCTGCCTGTATAAATTTTTCGTTGTTGGGTGTTGATAATCTTAGCATTATCTCGCCCATAGTAATAACCTTTGCCATATTAAATTTTCCCCTTTACATATATTTATAATAAGTAATTGCGAAATGTACTGATTTCGGATGGAGCAAGCCCCATCCCTACAACATTTCGTAAATTAACTGTAATAATCATAATTCTCAATCATTATAAAAGTTTGTAAAAAACTGTTCAGATTGCAATTTTGCAGCGAGCGGTGCTGTATGCAGATACCGCCCCGAACGAAAAATGGTGAGATGGACAGTTTTTTCTAAAACTTTCTTTATTGTCCACGTGCTTCTTTTATCTTTTGTATAAACTCTTTTGCAGTCTTTGTTATATCTGCGTAGTCGCCTGTCTTTGCACCCTTTGTTAAAGATGAGCCCGCACCTACTGCAACTGCACCCGCTTTAATCCACTGGTCAACGTTTGAAACATCAACACCGCCTGTTGGCATAAGCTTAGCCTGAGGGAGTGGGCCCTTTATATCCTTAATAATTGTTGGACCGAATAAGTCTGCAGGGAATATCTTACAGATATCTGCACCTGCCTCCATAGCAGTTATAACCTCTGTAATTGTCATACATCCGGGCATATATGGTATGCGGTAACGTCCGCAAAGCTTTGCTGATTCTGCATTAAAGCCGGGGCTTACTATGTAGTTTGCACCTGATAGGATAGCAATTCTTGCAGTTTCGCTATCTAAAACTGTGCCTGCGCCAAGCATCATTTCACCCTTATTGTACTTTTGTGCCAAAGCTTCTATAACCTTATGTGCACCCGGCACTGTAAATGTAAGCTCAATGCCTGTACAACCACCCTCTAAACATGCGTCAGAAATTCTTATTGCCTCTTCTGCATTGCTTGCACGGACAACTGCAACAAGACCGCAGTCCGTTAATTTTTTTAAAACCTGTTCCTTTTCCATTATATAAGCTCTCCTTATAAAAAAATTTACCTATTGTACATTATAGCACACATATTTTTTTCTTTCAATAGCTTTTTAAAAATTTTTCCAATAAAAAAATAAAAAAATTTTTAAAAAAACTATTGACAAATATAAGAAAGCATGGTAAAATATTTGAGTTGAAATCCGTAGACAGTAGGCAGTCGCAAGACGTTAAGTCCAACCGAGGGTGCAAATTAGTAGTGATTACTATGGCTCTTTGTGTCTACGACAAAGAGCCTTTTCTATTTAATAAAGTTGAAAAGGCACATTCCAACGTACTATCAATATTGGAGGTGAAACAAAAAATGCCAAGTGCAAAAGTTTTAGAAGCAAAAAAGGCACAGGTTGCAGAAGTTGTTGAAATTCTAAAAGCAGCACAAACAGGTGTTATTGTTGACTACAGAGGTCTTAACGTTGAAGAAGATACTCAGCTAAGAAACAAGCTAAGAGAAGCAAACGTTAAATATTTTGTTATCAAGAATACATTGCTTTTCCGTGCAGCTAAAGAATTGGGACTTGATGCATTAGAAGAAGTTCTTCACGGTCCTACAGCATTAGCTGTATCAACAGAGGATGCCGTCGCTCCTGCAAAGGTTTTGGCAGATTTTGCAAAATCAAACGAAAAGCTTGAGCTTAAAGCAGGCTTTATGGACGGTGCGGTTATGTCTCTTGACGAAGTTAAGAAATTAGCTGCAACACCAAACAGAGAAACATTGCTTGCTAAGATGTTGGGTAGCATTAACGCTCCTATATCTAACCTTGCTCGTACACTACAAGCTATCGTTGATGGCGGCGTAGAAATAAGCGACCTTGTAGCAAAAGAAAGTGCAGATAGCACTGAGGAAGCTGTAGCAGAGGCTCCTGCAGAGGAAGCACCTGCAGCAGAAGAAGTTGTAGCAGAGGCTGCAACAGAAGAAGCTCCGGCTGAGGAGGCAGCAGAGGCACCCGCAGAGGAAGCTCCTGCAGCAGAAGAAAGCGATGCTGAATAATTTTTAGCAAAAGAAGAAAAAAAACAAATAATTTATTCTATTTAGGAGGAAAATAAAATGGCAGATTTAAATGCAATTCTTGATTCAATCAAGGAATTAAAGTTATTAGAAGTTGCAGAACTTGTAAAAATGATGGAAGAAGAGTTCGGCGTAAGCGCTGCTGCTCCTGTTATGGTAGCTGCTGCTGGCGGCGAAGCTGGTGCTGCTGCTGACGAGAAGTCAGAGTTTGACGTAGTTCTTGCAGATGCAGGTGCATCAAAGCTTAACGTAATCAAGGTAGTTAGAGGCATCACAGGTCTTGG
>JAZNPJ010000162.1:0-18057 GCA_045589635.1 Clostridia bacterium | reverse complement strand
GAGTGTTTTATGAACGTGCTGGATAGAATTTTGGAATTGCGTCTTGAAAGAAACTGGACAGAATATCGCTTGTCAGAAGAATCAGGAATTGCACAAACCACCATTTCATCATGGTTTAGCAAGGGAATTACTCCCACTGTTCCGTCGCTGATAAATATCTGCAAAGCATTTAATATAACATTGTCAGAATTTTTCGCTTTTGACAACACTCCTGTCGTTCTTACAGATGCACAAACAGAAGTATTATCAGCATTTAACAAGCTTAATTCACATCAACAAAAAAACATTATAAATTTAATGAATTGCATGAATGAATATTAAATTTGATTTTTATACTGTACTGCAAAAGAAAGAGAGGAAATTTTATTTCCTCTCTTTCTTTATACCTCTTTTAGCATAACTGCAATAACACTCATATCATCGCACACTTTTTCCCCACTCTTGTGGATTGCTTCCTTTATTATCTCTTCCGAAAGCTCCTGCATTGAATTATGGGGAGTTTTTATTTGTGCTTTTAACCAGTCTGTTTTTATTTCTCCTGCCTCAGTAATTCCGTCAGAAACCATAAGTATTACATTTCCGTCCTCTAAACGTTTTGTCTGTGCCTTTATCTGTAATCTTGGTAACATTCCTGCAGGCAAGGATATACTGTAAACTGAGCTTACCTCGCCGCAGTTATATATAAGCGATATTGCGGAGCCTATTTTGTAGCACTGCGCAATTCCCGTTATTAAATCAATTTCGACTAAATCAATGGTAGAAAATGTTTCCTTATCTGCCTTTAAGCACATAGACGAATTTATCATACTTATTGCAGTCTTTACCGAAAAGCCCGCACCTATGAACTCCCTTAGGAGTGTTACGGTTATATCACTTTCCGCCCGAGCCTTTTTGCCGCAGCCCATACCGTCAGAGATTATACAATAAAGCATATGGTCATCCGTTGTAAACACCGCTACACTGTCTCCGCACTCTCGCTCCTTTGCCTGTTGCATAACACCTATATCAACACTGTACTTGGGCTTTGATACCAGACGGTAAAAGCTTTCGGATAAAATTTCCTCAACACCCACATTTGTACTAAGCGCTCCCGATACAACCTTTTCTACAACGTTCATATCCGCTTTACTTCCTATATGCAATAAAACCTCATATTTGCCAAACCGATTTTGGGAAACATCTATACCCTTAACATCTATTCCATGTTCGCCAAGCTCATGAGCAGTAAATATTTCAAGCTCGGGACAGTACATAAAGCCCTCGTCTATATCTGCAACAATCCTGTCAAGTATATCAGATATTTCTCCATACTGGAGTGCACTTAACTCTCTTGATGTTTTTATTTCATCTATGTGCATAAGCTTGTTTTTGTGAAGCTCATATGTGTGCGAAAATTCGCGTATAAGTCCTTCAAGGTCCATACACTTGTCCCTAAAAGACATTGGAAGATTGTTTATGGAAAGCTCACCCTTTGTTTCTATTTTATCGAGCATTTCGAGAAACATATTATATGTTTTGTTAAACTCTCTTTCATAGCAGCGTGTATATCTCTGACATCCCATACAACATCTTGCGGCAACGTCATCAAAAAGCTCTCCCGCCTCGTAATTATATATATCAATTCTCTTTTGTGTTGCATTAACAAATACTTCTTTTAGACTTGTAAATACATTTGAGCAGCTTTTTATTCTGTCCCGCATATAGCTGACTGCCCTCTCCTCAACACTTTTTGAAATATACATTCTTGGCGAAAACAAATCAGTTATTTTTTGATATAGTTTTTTGGGTGTAACCAAAAACAAAACTGCACCTATGCCAATATCAAAGAGTGATATAGGGAGGGAGGCGACATCGGAAATGTATAACAAGGATACCCCGAAGCCGCCAATAAAACCAAGTGAAATACCGACTTTTTTAAAGCCTTTTAAAACAGATGCAAACACTGCTCCTATACCCATAACACCTGCAAGTATAACCGCAGATTCATTTATTGCACTTATAAAGCCTATTGTTATTCCCATTGCAGCAGCAGATGATGTATTAAGCGAAAGTGCACTAAGAAGTAATATGTATACACAAAAAATCTTCGAGAGGCTTATACCATAAGGCAGTAAAAAACCTCCCAGACCCATAACAATAGCACCTACTGCTATTGCGCAGCTCATAAGCTCATCACGTTTTGGTTCTCGGCTTATATTTTTTATAAATGTATCAGCTCTTAAGAAAACCTCGTACATTGCATACACCGCAACACTCTCTGCAAGTACCATAACTGAACCATAAAGACCCGATTGTGTTGTTATTATCTGTATAAGTCCCGAAACAATAACCGTTCCCGAACACACAAGCACTCCAAACTTGTGAGCCTTGTCCTTAAAAAACGTTACAAACACCCAAAAGCAAAGCGAGGCAATTATGTACTTTACCGCAACTGCAGTTGCTCCTGCACTGAGAAGCCCCATATACATTACGGTTATTCCGAGATATGCTATGCTTTTGTCGAAGCACGCACAAAACAGGGCAAGTCCAAACGGGAAAAATCCAAGCACACTACCTCGCGATACAACAAACATCAACAAGCATATGGGTATGTCCCTAAAAGATGGCGTTCTCATTAAATCTGTTTCTTTATTTATAACTGGTATATTCATGATTTTCTTCCTTTTTTATTTTTTAATAGATTTTACCATATTATGTTAAAAAAAGGTGTCGAAATCAGGTGTCGATTAGATAAAAGTGTTCGACAAAAAATACGTTAATTAAAAATTTACACAAAAGTATAAAGAATTGTATTGACTATCTTTGTTATTTAATGTATAATAGTGGTGATGTAAAACTATGTAAAATGAAGGAGAAATATTATGAAATTTACAAAAATCGCAGCAGTTATTATGTCTTGTACACTACTTATAACAGGCTGCTCAGGCTCAAAAACTGCAATAAAAGCAGGTGATGTTACACTGTCAAAGGGTGATGTTGAATTTTTAATAAACGACTATAATTCACAACTTGGCGACTTCGAAGGTGCTAAAACATATGCACTTGATAGTCTAAAAAAGGCTGCTCTTGTTAAGGCAGTTGCAGATTTCGAAAAAATAGAACTAAGCGAAGACGAAAAGACACAGTTAAATGCCTCAATAGCACAGGTTAAATCAAACTATGGCGGACTTTCAGCATTTAATAAGATGCTAAAGGAATATGGTGCACCTGGTGATTTTGTATCACTTGTTCTTTCACAAGGTCTTTACGAAACAAAGCTTCAGGAAAAATTTGCTCTTGAAGACCCCACAGATGATGAGTTAAAGAAATATATGAAAGAAAAGTACAGAAGAGCAAAGCATGTTCTTATACAGGTTGGCGAGGATGTTGTAACAGGCGACCTTGAAAAATCTCAAGCTGAAGATATCCTAAAGCAGGCAAAAGAAGGCGCAGATTTTGATAAGCTTATAAAAGAACATTCAGACGACCCGGGAAGCGAATCAAATCCTGACGGATATGTATTTACTGACAACCAGATGGTAAAAGAATTCCAAGACGGTGTTGATTCTATAAAACCGGGCGAATTCACCATAGTAAAATCAAGTTATGGCTATCATGTAATACAAAGACTTCCTCTTGACGAGTCCGACGCAAAATTTGAAGAGTTGTTTAGTGCAAACAAGGACGCTATTTTGGCTGAGTGCAGCAAAGCAAAATTCGAAGAAAAGTTAGAGAGCTATGCAAAGGAAAACGGTATTGAGGTTGTAGTTGACGAAGAAGTTATAGCTTCTATAACAGAGAAAACAGAAGAAGTTAGTGAATAAAAAACGGGCTGTTGCACTTAGTGCAACAGCCTTTTTTAAATGTAATCATATATTCCTCTTATACTTACCTCTCCCGAACTGATTTTTAATGTTTCATCATCAGTTTTTATAACAATTTCACCGTTGTCTGTAATATCGCTACACATACCAATAATTTCTTTATTTTTATAAATAGCTCTTACTTGTTTTCCTATATTTATACAATTATCTCTGTATCTTGATACAAGTGCGCAAAATCCGTCCTTTAAAAAGATATTATACGTCTTTTCAAAATTCTCCAAAAGCTTTTTAATAATATCTTCCCTTTTAAAATGCTTTTGTGTTACTTCATATAAAGAAGTTGCCTTAGTGCTAAGCTCACCCTCAAAGGACTCTTGATTTACATTTATACCTATTCCGCATACAATATAACTCTCGCCGTTGTTTTGTGAGCTTTCCGTAAGAATACCGCTTACTTTTTTTGTGCCTATTATTATATCATTGGGGTACTTTATTTTTGCTCCATTTCCAATAGTATCACATACTGCAAGACCTGATACAAGTGTAATTTTAGATATTTCACTTTGTGCAAGCTGTGGCTATAGTAAAATTGTGAGCCATATTCCCATGTCCTTTTCCGAAACCCATTCCCTGCCAAGTCTGCCTTTTCCGTTAGTCTGAAAGTCGGCAATAAAAACTGTTCCGTCATTTAAATGTGCGTTTCTTTTTGCAAGGTCATTTGTCGAGTCGGTTTCTCCTACATATACAATATGCTGACCTATAAATTTTGTTTTAAGACCGTCTTTTATTTTATTCTCCATATTTGTATAGTTTCCTCTCAAAGTAGTGAGATGGTTAATTTTACTCAGGCTTGTATTCAAATGATGGCATTAACTGTAACTTAAACAAATTCTGTGCATGCTTTTTATCTATTACTGCCTTAACATTTTCGTCCTCACATACACCCTCTCTTATATATTTATCCAATACTGCATAGGTAAAGCCAAGGTTTTCCTCGTCTGTTTTTCCACAAAGTCCGTCAATAGGTGTTTTGTCTACCAAATCAGCAGGAAGCTTTAAAAAATGACCTATCTGTTTTATCTCTGCCACAGTCAGATGTGAAAGCGGCGAAAAATCGCCTGCCGCATCTCCGTATCTTGTTGAATATCCCACCCAATCCTCAGATAAGTTACACGTATTTACAACACGTCCGTTATTACTCTGACTTATAGCATAGAGCGTTGTCATTCGTATTCTTGGCGGAATGTTAGTTGTAGTTTGCGGTGTTATTTCAAATTCCGACGGCAAACTCTTTAAGAGTCCGTCAACTGCTTCTTTTATATTAACAACATAGTTTCTTATACCCAAATGATTAACAAGCTTTTTTGCACAGTCTATATCAGCTTGCTCACCACATGGCATTAAAACACCAATAACACGTTCCTTGCCAAGTGCCTCCACACACAATGCTGCAGCAACCGAGCTATCCTTTCCGCCCGAAATGCCGATTATGGCATTACAACCCTTTCCATTTTCTTCAAAAAAATTACGTATCCACGCTATAACATCTGCGCATACTTTTTCAACATTAAACATATTAGCTCTCCAAACTATTGTATTTTAAAAATATAATATCTTATTTTATCGTCAATGTCAAGTTTTATGTAAAAATTTTGCAAAAACGCTTGACAAAATGTAATATAATTGTTATAATAGAAAAGGTGTCTGAATTTAGAATCGTATTAAAGACAGTCAATTTGGATTGTTAGATTAACAGGAGGTGCAATAGAATATGAAAAGAACATTTCAACCGAAGAAGCGTCAAAGAGCAAAAGAGCACGGCTTCAGAAAGAGAATGGCTACAAAGTCAGGCAGAAGAATTTTATCTTCAAGAAGAAGAAAAGGCAGAAAGTCTTTGACTGCATAAGCTTTGTTATATGGGCAGAAAGTGTTAATGCTTTTTGCCTTTTTTAACATTATGAAAATAACAGATAACACAATCAGCTTAAAGCTGAATACCGATTTCAGGCGAGTTTACAGACGCGGAAAAAGCGTTGCCGGCGGATACGTGGTGGTATATGCGAGTCCTAACAGACTTCAAATTAACAGACTGGGATTTAGTGTTTCCACCTCTGTAGGCAAAGCAGTAAAGAGAAACCGCATAAAGAGAATTATGCGCGAATGCTGGCGTAGTTTAAATGATAAAATACCCGCAGGTTTTGATTTTGTTGTAATTGCAAGAACAAGAGCCGCAGATAAAACATCAGAACAAATAGGACGCGATATGGCATTTTGCTTAAAGAGCCTGAATTTAATTTAATTATGAAAAGAATACTTATTAAGTTAATTAAGTTTTACAGACACTGTATATCACCATACAAAGGGGGCGCTTGTTGCAGATTTACCCCCACATGTTCTCAGTATGCAATAGAGGCTATCGAAAAGTATGGTGCAATAAAAGGCACATACCTTGCAATAAGAAGAATTTTGAAGTGTCATCCCCTGCACAAAGGCGGATACGACCCCGTGCCTTAACAATATGCAACACAATTAAACGGTATTTAATATCGTAATTTGAGCCGATTATATCGGCGTGGAGGACTAATATGTTTGAATATCTTATCACTCGTCCGCTTGGCTGGATAATAGAGCAAATTTATAATCTGGTAGCGAACTATGGTCTTT
Organism: Clostridia bacterium; assembly: GCA_045589635.1. GTDB lineage: Bacteria > Bacillota > Clostridia > UBA1381 > UBA1381 > Ornithomonoglobus_A. The sequence continues at coordinate 11,590 of JAZNPJ010000162.1, read as the reverse complement.
CTATTATCATCTTTACTATAATTGTTAAATTGATTTTGTTGCCTCTTAATATAAAATCACAAAGAGCAATGAAAAAGCAACAGAAAATTCAGCCAATACTGGCACAATTACAGGAAAAATATAAGAACGACCAGGAAAAGCTTCAAAGAGAAATGATGAAGCTCTATAAAGAAAACAATGTATCAATGACAGGCGGTTGTCTGCCTACGCTTATTCAAATGCCTATTCTTATAGGCTTGTATCAGGTAATAAGATGGCCTCTTACATTCCTTTTTGGTGTGGACTGGATGAACCAGGGTGTAATTGATAAGGTGTATATGCTAAGAGATACTATGGCACCGCACATAGGTAAATTAGCACAATATACAGAAGAACAGCTGGCAAATATGTCTCAAATTCAACTGTCAAAATGGGCGCAAATAGTAAACGGAACTCAGGACCCATGGTATATAAACTTTAACTTTTTAGGTCTTGACCTTTCTAATACCCCATCAGTAGTTACAGACTACTTTATGCGTCTTGACTTTTCAAACCCCGGTATATATGCAATGCTTTTAATACCGATACTTGCAGTTGTTACATCATATATTACTGCAAAAATAACACAATCACAAAGCGGACAAAACTCAAACCAGGCAGGACAAGCTGCCCAGATGTCAAAAACTATGATGTATATGATGCCTATTACTACCGGTATATTTACATTCACATTGCCATCAGGTATAGGCATATATTGGATTGTATCATCTCTTATGCAGATAATACAACAACTTTTGTTAAATAGAATTTTGGAAAACGAATCGGAAATAGAAATAAAAATTCCGGAAAGGAAACAACTTCATGGAAAAAAGAGCAAAAAACGTTGAAACCGCCGTTGATTTGGCGTTAGCTGAATTAGGTGTTACAAGAGATAAAGTAAATGTTAAAATTATTGATGAGGGAAGCAAAGGCTTTTTAGGGCTTGGTGCAAAGGAAGCAGTTGTTGAAGTTACTTTAATACAATCAAAAAAATCAGATAAAGTAAATTCAAAAAAAGCACCAAAAAAAGCCGAGACTGTTGTTGAAAGCAATATTGAAGAAACAACAAAAAAATCCCGCAAAGAAATAAAGCCTCTTACAAAAGAAGTGGCTGATATGGCAATAGAAACATCACAAAAATTCCTTACTGAGATTTTTGAGGCTATGGATATAGACGTAAAAATTAACACATCTATTGAAAATGAGGATACCGTCCTTGTTCATCTTGACGGCGAAAATATAGGTATTGTTATCGGCAAAAGAGGCGATACACTTGACGCATTGCAGTACCTTACATCTCTTGTGGTAAACAAAAATTCCGAGAGTTACATAAAGGTAACACTCGACACAGAAAATTACCGCGAAAAGAGAGCAGAGGCACTTGTTGCACTTGCTACAAGACTTGCCAACAAGGTAGCATACTCAGGCAGAAAGTTTACTCTTGAGCCGATGAATCCGTATGAGCGACGTATAATTCATGCAACCTTGCAGTCAAACGAGGATGTTACAACTTATTCTATAGGTCAGGAGCCTTACAGAAAGGTTGTTATTGCACCAAAAAATCCAAAGCCAAGAAAAGGCAATAAGAATTATGATTCAAAAAAGAAGTCATATTCTAAGAAAGATACTGATGATATATCAGACGTTCAGGCAGAAAAGAAAGACTCTTACACAACAACATATAAAGCAGACTTTAAGCCACAACAGCACAAGGCGCAGTTTGCTTCGTATGAAGAGTATTTAGCTGCACAGAATGCGCAAAAAGAAGAATAACAACAATATTGGGGAATGTAAAAATTTTTTACATTCCCTTTTATACCGGAGGAGTAAAAATGTACGCAAACTATCACACACATACTTCACTGTGTCATCATGCAACAGGTACAATGCGTGAGTATGTTGAGGAGGCAATAAAATCGGGAATAAAAATTCTCGGTTTTTCCGACCATTCGCCATATATTTTCGAAGGTGATTATTATTCATACTTTCGAATGTTGCCACAAGAAGCTTATGAGTATGTAGAAGAAGTGGCAAAATTACGTGATGAGTACAAAAATGATATAACAATATATACCGGTTTTGAGATGGAATACTATCCCGAAATTTTTGAAAGAACGATTGATTTTATAAAGGAAATCGGTTATGACTATCTCATTTTGGGACAACATGCCCTTAATAACGAATATGATGCTATATATTCCTCAAATACCGCACGTAATAACAAAAACGACCTTACCACGTATGTTAATCAGACTATTGCAGGAATGGAAACGGGCGAGTTTTTGTATGTTGCTCACCCCGACTTAATATATTACCGTGAGGATTTGGAATTTTACAAAAAAGAAATGACCAGACTTTGTGAATGTGCAAAAAGACTTAATATTCCATTAGAAATAAACCTACTTGGTTTTGAAGCCAAAAGGGCATATCCGTATGATGAGTTCTGGAAAATTGTTGCAGAGATAGGTAATGATACGATTTTTGGTATTGATGCGCACAAGATAAGTGCCCTATCAGATAAAGAAACCGAAAAAACAGGCATAGAATTTGCAAAAAGAATGGGACTTAAACCGCTAATGGAAATTTCGTCATTTCCGGAGAGGATAATATGAAAAAGATATTGATTTTTTCTGACACACACGGTGATACAAATGCTATGATAGATATACTTAATGCACAGGAAAAGGTTGACGCAATAATACATGCGGGCGACCATGCAAGAGACGCGGAAGATATTGAGGCAATATTTAACCCAATACCCACCTATTATGTATCGGGAAACTGCGATTTTTATTCGAGCTTTGCACCCGGCGAATTGTTTATTGAGCTATTTAAGAAAAAGTTTTTTATAACTCATGGACATACCCATAATGTTAAAAATGAAGTAAACATAAGCTACCCCACACTTGCCCGTTCAGGAATTACAAAATGTGCCGACGTTACAGTTTTTGGCCATACACATATTCCTCATATAGACTATTATAAGGGAATGGCTATGGTAAACCCAGGCTCGCTTAAATATAGCAGGACATATTCAGTATGCGAAATTGATGGCGATAAGGTTTATATTAAGAATTTAAAAATGGTGTGATTAAATCACACCATTTTTATGTTGGTTAATCCTTGATAAATTGTAGGGGACGGCGTCCCCGACGTCCCGCTTGTGTAAATATTTTCAAAACAAAAAAATCTGCAAAAAGCAGATTTTCTTTTTTTATACAATTAAACGGTCTGCGCTAAAAGAAACGGCCTATATTATACGTTAAATCTGAAGAGAACTATATCTCCGTCCTTCATTACATATTCCTTGCCCTCACTTCTGACAAGTCCCTTTTCCTTTGCTGCTACCATTGAGCCGCATTCCATAAGATCGTTAAAATGAACAACCTCGGCCCTTATAAAGCCTCGCTCAAAGTCAGTATGGATTTTACCCGCCGCCTGTGGCGCTTTTGTGCCTTTTGTAATTGTCCATGCTCTTACTTCAGGCTCACCTGCAGTAAGGTAGCTTATAAGTCCTAAAAGTGAGTAGCTTGCCTTTATAAGTCTGTCAAGTCCCGACTCGCTCATATTAAGCTCCTCTAAGAACATTGCCCTCTCCTCACCGTCAAGCTGAGAGATTTCTTCTTCTATTCTTGCAGATACAGGCATTACCTGTGAGTTTTCCTCTTTGGCATATTCTATTACTCTGTTTACATAGTCGTTGTTTTCTATTCCCTTTGCAAAGTCGTCCTCTGCAACATTTGCCGCATATATTACGGGCTTCATGGTAATTAAGAAAATATCGCGCATTATAGCCATTTCGTCATCGGTATAGCTAAGTGTACGTGCACTTTTACCTTCCTCAAGATGTGCTTTTACTCTTTCTAAGAGTGCCATTTCAGTTGCAAGGGATTTGTCGCCCTTCATAGCCTTTGATGTTCTTGCAATACGTCTTTCTATCATTTCCAAATCAGAAAATACAAGCTCTAAGTTAATTGTTTCGATATCTCTTATAGGGTCTATTGAGCCGTCAACGTGAGTGATGTTTGAGTCCTCAAAGCAACGTACAACATGCACTATTGCGTCAACCTCTCTTATATGCGATAAAAACTTATTACCAAGTCCCTCACCCTTTGACGCACCCTTAACAAGACCTGCAATATCAACAAATTCGATATATGCCCTTGTTACCTTTTTGGGGTTGTACATTTTTGCAAGCGCGTCAATTCTCTCGTCAGGCACATCAACAATGCCTACATTCGGCTCTATTGTACAAAACGGATAGTTTGCAGACTCCGCACCTGCTTGTGTTATTGCGTTAAATAATGTGGATTTTCCGACATTTGGTAATCCCACTATGCCAAGCTTCATAATTTATCATTCCTTTGTTTTTATTTAATATCATAATACTTATACTATTGTACCACAATATTCTTATTTTGTAAATATTTTAATTTTTTCTTTCGGGTATTTTTTCTAAAATTTCCTCAATGAGCTTTAAATTACTCTTTATTGCCTCTTTCATAGTAAAGCGGATTATCGGCTCTGTCTGGGACATAATTCGTATACAGCCAGGATATGCCTTATCGAGTATTTGTATAATATCCATATTAAGGCAATCTTCCATAAACTTTAGAGTTACAATTCTCTCCTTTTGAGTTATTTCAAAAATACCTCTGTCGCGCGCCATATACTTGATTTTTGCAACGCTTATTATATTCGATACAGGCTTTGGAATATCGCCGTATCTGTCTATAAGCTCGTCTTCTACCTCAAATTTATCGACCTCGCACGAAATTGAGGCAATTTTTTTGTACATATCAATTCGCTGATTTGAGCTTTCGATATATCTCTCGGGAAGATATGCATTTACGCTTATATCTATTGTAATTTCTTTTTGCTCATCTTCTTTTATACCCTTTGCTTCGTTCACACTCTTAGCGAGGATTTTGCAGTACATATCATAGCCGACACTGTCCATATGACCGTGTTGCTCTGCACCCAAAAGGTTTCCTGCACCGCGTATTTCCAAATCTCGCATAGCAATTTTAAAGCCAGAGCCAAATTCGGTAAATTCCTTAATTGCTCTTAGTCTTTTTTGGGCTACCTCGGATAAGATTTTATCTCTCTCATATGTGAGGTACGCATATGCAGCTCTGTTTGATCGTCCGACTCTGCCGCGAAGCTGATAAAGCTGAGCAAGACCCATTTTGTCCGCATTTTCTATAATTATAGTATTTGCGTTCGGAATATCAAGACCCGTTTCGATAATAGTGGTGCAAACCAAAACATCAATTTTACCCTCCACCATATCGTACATAATTTCCTCTAATTCCTCCTCGCGCATTTTGCCATGACCTACTGCAATCCTTGCGCTTGGGATTTTAGATTGTATAAACTCCGCTTTTCTGTAAATATCGCTCGTTTTATTATGCAGATAAAATACCTGACCGCCGCGTGATAGTTCATTTTTTATAGCGTCAATAAGCACGTCTGTATGATTTTCTAAAACATACGTCTGCACGGGGTATCTGTTTTGAGGCGGGTCTGTTAAGACACTCATATCCCTTACACTCGTCATTGCCATATGCAGCGTTCTCGGGATTGGTGTTGCAGTCATTGTTAAAACATCAACATTGCTCTTTAACTCCTTTAATCTTTCCTTATGCTTTACGCCAAATCGTTGCTCCTCGTCGATTATTAAAAGTCCCAAATCGTTAAATTTTACATCCTCCGAAAGAAGTCTGTGAGTTCCTATAACAACATCTATCTCGCCCGTTTTTAATTTTTTTATAATATTCTTTTGTTGTGTTGCACTACGAAATCTCGAAATCATTTCGACCTTTATGGGGAAATTTTTCATTCTGTCTAAAAAAGTTTCGTAATGCTGCATTGCAAGGATAGTTGTAGGACACAGATATGCCACCTGTTTTGAATCATTTACCGCCTTGAATGCCGCCCTTAGTGCTACCTCTGTTTTACCAAAACCCACATCACCGCACAGAAGTCTGTCCATAGGCTTTGGCTTTTCCATATCCTCTTTTACCTCTTCTATAGAGCGAAGCTGGTCATCAGTTTCCTGATACTCAAAGGCATCCTCAAAATCCTTTTGCCATGGTGTATCGGCACTGAATGCAAAGCCCTGCACGCTCTCTCTTTTAGCATACAGTTTAACAAGCTCACGTGCAAGCTCCTCAGTTGCCGCCTTAACTTTGGATTTTGTCCTGTTCCATTCCTGAGTACCAAGCTTATTTAATTTTACTGTTTTATCGGCACTGTTACCTATATATTTATACAGTTCATTTAACTGGTCAACTCTGATATATAAGCAGTCTGTTCCGCGGTATTGTATCTTTAAATAGTCCTTACTTACACCGCCTACGTCCATTCTTTGTGTGCCCTTATATTCGCCTATACCATGAGCAGGGTGCACAACATAATCACCCACGCTTATATCGTTATATGAGCGAATTCTCTGGCTGTTTTCTTCTTTACGTTTTTTACGTGCACGCTTTTGCTCAAATATTTCGCTCTCGGATACAAGAACAAACTTTATATCGGGGTATTCAAAGCCTTTTTTTAGGCTTCCGCGCATTATTGATACTTCGCCTTTTTTAAATTCGTCGTCATCATAAATGCATTTTGCCTTTATTCCTTTATCATTTATAACGCCTGCGAGATTCTGTGCTCTTCCGCGTGTGTTTGCTAAAATAACTACTGTGTAATCATCTTTTGCCCATTTTTCAAGACTGTCAAAAAGATAGTCGACCTTACCGTGAAATGAAATTGTTGACTTTGTTGTAAAGCTTATAAGCTCCTTATATTTTATATCATTTGAGGTGTGTGTTAAAATTTCTAAAGCTATTATTCTTTTTTGGTTTATTTTTGAAAGATATTCGTCATAAGACAAAAAAATCTCGTTGCTTTTTTTGTCCATTATACCTTTGTTTATAAGGTCAGTTATTATTTCGCCCTTTTCCCACTCAAAGGTTTTTACACGGTCCTCTATTCTTTTGGGGTCAACAATAAAGACCATATCCTGATTATCTAAATAGTCAAGAATTGTGGGGATTTTTTCGTAAACTAAATGTACATACTTATCTAACGACGGAAAGTACGTTTTCTCCTCTAAGGCTTCCCTCTCCTGATTAAGTGTATTTAAAAGCTGCTCATTATCCTCTTGTTTTTTTGCATTTGCTATTCTTTTTTCTATCTCTTTTAGTAAAAGCGTCTTTGTTTTATCACTAATAAGCATTTCTCTTGCGCTTATGATTTTAACCTCATCAAGGTTGTGGGTTGAACGCTGTGAGTATGGGTCAAATGCACGGATTAAATCTGTTTCGTTATCAAAAAATTCAATTCTTACGGGGAAGTCTAAATCAGGCGGATAGATATCCAAAATTCCGCCGCGGATTGCAAACTGTCCTGCACCCTCGACAATCTCCTCACGCGAATAGCCCATATATATAAGCTTTTTTGTAAGCTCTTCAATTTCGAATGTTGCACCCTGACTAAAAGTTATAGTATTATTTTCAAACTCGTCTTTGTCCTGGGTGTATTGCAAAATTGCCTCCAATGACGATATGATAATCTTATTTTTACCACAGACAAGCGAAGATATTGCCTTAAGACGTTGATTTGAGTTTGCTCTTGCAGTAGTTTCTATGTTGTAGAACACATACTCCTTTGAGGGAAAAAGCTCAAAATCGTTTGTGTATGTGCTAAGCATATTACCAAAGGCGCGTGCCTCCATATCACTGTAACAGATAACAAGCGAAGAAACACCCTCTCTCCTTTGCAGTGAGTAGACAAGCTGCGCCTGCGCCGCCTCCTCAACTGAGCACACAGATATGGGGGTGTTATCTAATTTATTTACAAGCTTTTTATATAAATCGTAATCGTCTAATATGTTCGAAAAATTCATTATAGGCCTCTGTTTAAACATTGCAAGAATATAGATTTTTTATCCGTTGTATCTGCTCATTGCGCTTTCTACACCGTTCTTTATTATTTCATCTATTGCTTTTTTGCATTTTTTTATTGTTTCTTCCAAAATCGGAATTTCGTCTTTACCAAAACGACCCAATACATAGTCTACAAGCTCATAATCCTTATGATGGGGTGCGCCTACACCAATTTTAAGACGTACAAAATTATCACTCTGGAGCTGATATATAATCGACTTTAAACCGTTATGACCGCCTGCACTTCCCTTTGCACGGATACGGAGCTTACCTGTAGAAAGCGAAATATCGTCATTTATAACTAAAACATTTTCTATGGGTACTTTAAAGAATTTAACAAAATCCACCAGACTTTCTCCGCTTAAGTTCATATATGTCTGTGGTTTTATTAAAAGTACCTTTTCACCGTTTATATTACATTCACCATACAATGCTTTATATTTTAGCTTATTTATCTTTACGCCGTATTGGTCGGCTATATAGTCTATTGTGTGAAAGCCGATATTATGACGTGTCATATCATATTGTTTGCCCGGATTTCCCAGACCTGCTACAAGATACATTTTTTATTCTCCTAAAATTTTTATTGCTATTTCCTTATCCTTACTAATCTGTTTTATCAACTCTTCTAAGCTGTTAAACTTTTTATCTTCTCTTATATACTCTGCAAAAGAAATCATTGCATTCTTACCATAGATATCATCATCAAAGTCTATAATATGACTTTCGACTGTAATTTTTTGAGCTTCAAATGTAGGGTTGTTTCCAACATTTATAACACTTTTATACTGCTTTTTATCTACTGTTGTATAGCCTGCATATACCCCGTTTTTGGGTAGTAGTGCAAACTCATTTATTGATATATTTGCAGTCGGAAAGCCAAGCTTTGTCCCGTTACGGAGACCCTCCTCAACTTTACCTTCTATCACAAAATGTCTGCCTAAAAATCTTGTGGCTTTTTTTACATTCCCCGCCGTTATTAAGTCTCTTATATATGTTGAAGATACTGTTATATCATCAAGTGTTATCTTATCCGTTACAATAACGTCAAAGTTATATTTTTTGCCAAGCTCATACATTGTATTTGCATCACCCTGTGCCATATGCCCAAAACGATAGTCATAACCAATGCAAACCGCCCTCATTCCAAGCTTTTTAATAAGCATTTGTACAAATTCTTCGGGTGATTTTTTCATTAACTCCTCATTAAATTTTTCTATATATAAAAAGTCGGGTGCAATGTCTTCTAAAATGTCAAATTTCAACTCATTCGGTGTTATGAGCTTTGCATTTCGGGTATGATTTTCGAACATAAACACTCCGCTCTTTAATGAGTGCTCCTTTGCATATTTTAAGCCATTTTCTATTACCGAAATATGGCCAATATGCAAGCCGTCAAAGTTACCGAGAATAATCAATGTGTTCTCACGCACTTTTTGGGGTGATGAGTAAATTATATCCACTTTTATACACACTCCTTTATTTTTTGACACTACAATACCAAGTCTGTTTTGGACGACGGGGACGCTGTATGTTCGGGAGGGCACGGGGGCCCTCCCCCACGTGCAAATGGTAAGATGGCACATAATTGGGTCTGTAAGAAAATTGTTCAGATTGCCGTTTGAAAATGCGATGGCGTATGTTGATACTCCGAGCATTTAAAAATGGTGAGATGGACAATTTTATTAAGACCAACGTTACCAAAAAGATTTTTGTAGCTTTAACTTGCCATCTGTGATTTGCGATATACACAAAAACTTACCATTATTATCGTAGACCCTTACACTCTCGCCCTCATCTATACCGCGCCAGGTCATTTGTACACCGTTTACTACGCTTTTTGTCTGGTTTGGGTTTAGGTGAATACTTTGCATATCGGAAAATATTCCATCAACACTCTTCAATGCATTCTCAAGCTTTCCCTCATCGGCGAATGCTTCAATTTGCTTTGTAGTGAGTGCATCATCAATAGTAAATATACCCGACCTTGTACGCAGTAGTGTATTCATGTACGCGCCTACACCAAGCTTTATGCCAATATCCTCGCAAAGAGTTCTTATATATGTACCCTTGGAGCAGTCCACCGATATTGTAACAGTATAATCTTCAAGGTCCATTTTTAATATTTCTATTTTATGTATTATTACCTTACGTGGTTTTCTTTCTACCTCTATGCCTTTTCTTGCAAGCTCGTAAAGTTTTTTTCCGTCCTGTTTTATGGCAGAAAACATAGGCGGAATTTGTTCAATTTCGCCTACAAAACTCGCTATTACATTTTCTATTTCCTCACGCGTGCAATTAACCTCACATTGAGAGAGGATTTCGCCCTCACTGTCTAATGTGTCGGTTGTCATACCTAAAACAAGCTCTGCAACATATGATTTGTTGTCGGCACTAAGCAGTTCTGCCGCCTTTGTTGCATTACCTATACATATGGGCAATACACCCTCTGCCATAGGGTCAAGCGTACCTGTATGACCTATTCTTTTTATGTGCGTAACACGCCTCATAAACGAAACCATATCGTGTGAGGTTTTGCCTAAAGGCTTGTTTATTATAATTATTCCGTTCATATTGCTAAAAGACAAGCTTCTATAAGCTGTTTCTTTAATTCCTCAATATCCGTGCCTTTTACTCTGCAACCTGCTGCACGAACGTGTCCGCCACCGCCAAATTTTGCCGCAATCTCTGACACGTTTGCATACTCGTTTGCACGTAAATTAACACGTATTTCATCATTATTTTGTATCAGTGCTATTGCAATTTCTGTTCCTTTAACACCTCTTGCTATATCCACAACAGACGGCGTATTCTTTTTTGATATGCCATATTTTTTTAGCATTTCATCATTCATACACACAACACTTATTTTGCCGCCGCCATGGCTTTCGATTGTGCTCATCACTTGTGCTCTTAGCTTTATTTCTTCTATTGTATAGGTGTCAAACAATGCTCTTGCAATTTTATCGTGTTCTATGTTATATTCTATAAGCTTTGCAGCTATATGCATAGTATCGGAACTAACAGAACTGAATTTAAAACACCCCGTATCCGAGCATATTGCCGCATATAAATATCTTGCACATATATCGTCAAGCTCTATGTTCATTTTAGTAAAAAGCTTATATAAAACCTCGCCCGTTGATGAGGCATTACCCTCAACATAGTTTACATCGGCATACTTTGTATTAGAGTAGTGATGGTCTATATTTATGCTGTTACCGATTTTTTCTAACAGCTTTGCCCTGTCGCCAAGCCTTTTTATATCACCGCAATCAAGGCAGACACAAAGGTCTGCCATAACCTCGGTATTATCGTTAAATATAACATAGTCATCGCCTAAAAAACCAAGCCTGTCCTCAATATAGTCATTTACGTATATTGTGGCTTCCTTACCCATTTTTCTAAGCATATGCGCCATTGCAAGGCACGAGCCTATTGCATCTGCGTCCTCAGATATATGAGAAAGTATTGCAATGGCTTGTGCCTGTTGGAGTTTTTCAATTATTTGTTTCATTGATTTTTCCTTTTTTTAAAAGTGCGTCTATCTTTGCACAAGTCGGAGGCCAAGCGGTCTTAGGAAGACAAGTGTTAACTACAACTCCTTGGCTCACAGAACGACATGGCTA
>JAZNPJ010000161.1:0-3274 GCA_045589635.1 Clostridia bacterium | reverse complement strand
CTTTAATATAATAAAAAAGGAATTCGCAAATGCGAATTCCTTTTTAAATAGGCGTATGGATTTAGATGCAGAATGTGCGAAACGAAGTAAACTGCAAGGCAGTTTACCTTGCCCGAAGGCGTACGTGGTACGTCGAGCGGTGAGTTTCGCGCATAGTTTAAAGGCAAAAAAAGGAACCCTCAAAAAGAGGATTCCAAATTGTTTTTTATGCAAAATAAATTTAGATTAACTAACTAAATACAGTTTAAAACGCCTTTAAACGTTCTGCGCTAAATACATTAGCCTAGGCGTTTGCTATAATATCCATTGCGTCTTGACGTGATAATGAGATTTTGCCTGTCTTTTCGTCAATATCCATTACCATAACAATAAGCTCATCACCAACGTTACAGATATCCTCTACCTTTTCTACTCTTTCTCTGTCAAGCTTAGAGATGTGGCAAAGTCCGTCTTTGCCCGGCAGAATTTCTACAAAAGCACCGAATGGCTGTATTGTCTTAACAACGCCCTTGTAAATTCTTCCGATTTCAGGCTCTTCAACGATTGCTTCAATCGCTGCTTTTGCAGCCTTTCCACTTTCCTGAGTAGTTGCAAAGATGTGGATTGTACCGTCATCTTCTATATCAATCTTTGCGCCTGTATCAGCAACTATTTTTTGAATTACCTTTCCGCCCTGACCGATTACTTCTCTTATCTTATCAGGGTTAATGTGCATTGTTTCTACCTTTGGTGCATATGGTGAAAGTTCACTTCTTACCTCAGGTATAGCCTTTAGCAATACATCATCAATGATGTGGTATCTTGCATCTCTTGTCTTTGTGAATGCTTCCCAAATAACGTCGTATGTTAAACCATCATTCTTGATATCAACCTGAATAGATGTAATACCTTTCTTTGTTCCGGCAACCTTAAAGTCCATTTCGCCATAGAAGTCCTCAAGACCCTGAATGTCTACCATTGTTGTAAAGCCCTCATCTGTTGTTATAAGACCGCACGAAATACCTGCAACGGGAGCCTTGATTGGTACACCTGCTGCCATAAGAGCAAGAGTTGAACCGCACACACTGCCTTGTGATGTTGAACCGTTAGAAGAAAGAACTTCTGAAACTGTTCTTATTGCATATGGGAACTCGTCCTCTGACGGAAGTACAGGAACAAGTGAACGCTCTGCTAATGCGCCATGACCTATCTCACGTCTGCCCGGGCCTCTTGATGGCTTTGTTTCGCCAACTGAGTATGACGGGAAGTTGTAGTGGTGCATATATCTCTTTGTTTCTTCGGTTGTATCTATACCATCAAGCTTTTGAATTTCGGATAATGGAGCAAGTGTTGCAACAGTTAAAACCTGAGTTTGTCCACGTGTGAACATACCTGAACCATGAGTTCTTGCCAAAAGGTCTACTTCAGCTGCAAGCGGTCTTATTTCGTTAAGACCTCTGCCGTCAACACGTCTGCCCTCGTATAGCCATGCTCTTACGATTTCCTTTTGCATTTTGTAAAGGATTTCGCCAAGCTGCTCGCCTAAATCTTCAAACTGCTCTGATAATTTCTCCACAATTTCGTCTGATATAACGCCAAGTCTTTCATCTCTTACGTTTTTGTCGTCTGTATCAAGAGCATATTGAATTTTTTCGTATGCTATTTCCTTTATTGCGTCATAAAGGTCGTGATTTACATCATGAGCCTCGTATTCAAACTTAGGCTTGCCTATTTCTTTTGCGATATCATCTATAAAGTCGCAGATTTCGATAATTGTCTTGTGCGCAGTCTTAATACCCTCAAGCATAACGCTTTCTTCTACTTCGTTTGCGCCGGCTTCTATCATAACAATCTTTTCGCGTGTACCTGCAACAGTTACGTGCATTTCGCTCTTAGCTCTCTCCTCAACGGTTGGGTTAATTACATACTCACCGTCAACAAGACCTAACCATACACCGCCTATAGGACCATTCCACGGAATGTCTGATATAGAAAGTGCAATAGAAGTACCAATCATAGCGGCAACTTCGGGTGGGTTATCCTGCTCAACAGAAAGGACAGTTGATACAACAGATACGTCATTTCTTAAATCTGCAGGGAACAGCGGTCTTATAGGTCTGTCAATAACACGGCTTGTTAAGATAGCCTTTTCTGATGGCTTACCCTCTCTTTTGATGTATCCGCCGGGGATTTTACCAACAGAGTATAGCTTTTCTTCATAATCAACACTAAGAGGGAAGAAGTCAACTCCTTCTCTTGGTGAACGTGAGGCTGTAACGTTTACCATTACAGCGGTGTCGCCATATCTTACAAGACAGTGTCCGTTTGTAAGCTGAGCCATCTTGCCTGTTTCGATAACAAGAGGACGGCCTGCAAGTGTAGTTTGGAATGTTCTAAACATAATTTTTCTCCTTTTCTTTTTGTTTTTTTGGGAGATATATGTTTAGCAGATAAACACAATGTAAAAAATTTTTACACTCTGTTTATGTGCCAACACAATCTCCGCCATAATATATATGAATAGGCAAACGCAATACGTTTGCCCATTCTTATATAGCTATAATTACTTTCTAAGTCCAAGTTTAGCAACAAGAGCTCTGTATCTTTCAACATCCTGCTCCTTAAGGTATCCAAGAAGACCCTTTCTCTTACCAACCATCATCAAAAGACCTCTTCTTGAGTGGTGGTCTTTTTTGTGGAAGTTAAGGTGCTCATTGTTAAGATGGTTAATTCTCTCTGTTAAAAGAGCGATTTGAACCTCAGGTGAGCCTGTATCTCCTTCGTGAGTTGCAAATTCAGCTATAAGCTGTTGCTTTCTTTCCTTTGTCATGCTAATTCACCTCCTATGATAAATCATCCCCTTATGCCGGGAAACCGTTGGTGATTCGAGTTTCTAAGACATAGGTTCAACTTATAATTCTTGAAAAAATTTGCGCAGAAAATATAATTAGTTCTGCTTTGTTGTTCTGTTGAAACGTTTGTTGAACTTTTCAACTCTTCCGCCTGTATCTACAAGCTTTTGCTTACCTGTGAAGAACGGGTGACATTTTGAGCAGATTTCAACTTGGATATTCTCACGAGTTGAGCCTGTTGCGATTACTTCACCACATGCACAAGTAATGGTAGTCTGCTTATATTCAGGATGGATTCCTTCTTTCACTACCAATTCCTCCTTTAATTTTTTTGGTGCACAATACACCGCATAACAGTATATCACATATTATTTCATTTTGCAAGGATTTTTAGCAATTTTTTTTACTTTTTTGTAAACACTGTTTTGTATTCCTTGACAGTT
>JAZNPJ010000160.1:0-3882 GCA_045589635.1 Clostridia bacterium | reverse complement strand
AAAGCTTTCTTGGGTCAAAGCCCTTGCCAACAAGGTCTTTACCTTCTTCGATATACTTTCTTACTGCAGCCTGGAAGTAAAGCTGACATTCAGTATTAACATTTATCTTTGCAACACCAAGTGAAATTGCAGTCTTTATCATATCCTCAGGGATACCTGTACCGCCATGAAGAACAAGCGGTAAATCGCCAACAAGCTCTTTTGTTTTTGCAAGAGCGTCAAAGTTAAGACCTGCCCAGTTTTCGGGATATTTTCCGTGAATGTTACCTATACCTGCTGCAAGGAAGTCAACGCCAAGGTCCGCAATCTTCTTACATTCCTGAGGGTCAGCGATTTCGCCTGCGCCGACAACGCCGTCCTCTTCGCCGCCGATTGAGCCAACCTCTGCCTCGATAGATATACCCTTGCTATGACATACATTTACAAGCTCTTTTGTCTTTTCTACATTTTCCTCAATAGGGAAGTGTGAACCGTCGAACATTACAGACGAGAAACCTGCCTCGATACAGTCATAGCATGCCTCGTATGAACCATGGTCAAGGTGAAGTGCTACGGGAACGGTTATATTCATATCCTCAATCATAGCCTTTACCATAGCGGCAACCGTCTTAAAGCCTGTCATATACTTACCTGCGCCTGATGATACACCCAAAATAACAGGTGAGTTATTTTCCTGTGCAGTTGCAAGTATGCACTTTGTCCATTCAAGATTGTTGATATTGAACTGACCTACTGCATATTTGCCCTCAACAGCTTTCTTTAACATTTCTGTTGCTGAAACCAACATAATAATAGTCCTCCTTAAATTATTTTATATATAAATTGTTATTATATACCTATCTTTTTTTCTCTTGCCCAATAAAAGAGATATTGCTGAGCATA
Source organism: Clostridia bacterium (assembly GCA_045589635.1). GTDB lineage: Bacteria > Bacillota > Clostridia > UBA1381 > UBA1381 > Ornithomonoglobus_A. The sequence goes on along the minus strand of JAZNPJ010000160.1, from coordinate 3,000 downwards.
ACCGCCAAACTTTCCAAACTTCTCTTTTGCAAGATTTGATATGGCAAGGATACTTTGCTCGCCATCAAAATAGCAATACTCCATAATGCGTTTTATCCATACATCTACGGGGAAAGAGTCGGTTCTGCCAAGGCCAAAAAGCAAAATACAATTACTAACCTTTTCGCCAATTCCATCAATGGACATAAGTATGTTTTTTGCCTGAGAGGTGGTTAAAGTATCAAACATATGAAGCTCAATTTCGTTTTGTGAGATTTTTTTACATGCATCAATTATATATTTATCACGAAATCCTGCACGTATAATGCCAAGCTCGTCTTTGGTAAGAGATGAGAGCACATGCGGTGTGGGAAAGGAGTAATAGATTTTACCTCTGTATTCAATTTCTTCGCCAAAGGCAGCGCATAGTCTTTCAACAATTCCTTTAATACGTGGTACATTATTGCTTGCAGATATTATAAAGGAAATAATAGTTTCCCACAAATCCTGTTTTAAAATTCGTATTCCGTATCCGTAATTTATTGCCTCATTCATATAAGAATCTACCGAGACAGCTTTTTTTATAGCACCATAGTCGGTTGAGAGGTCAAAAAAATCATGCCATATATTACAAAAATCATCATATGATGTATCATATAAAATGACATCATCATTGATTTGCGAAATAGTAAGTGCATGCCCCTTTGCAACACCCGTATACTCATTTTCGCCTGTTTTATTAAACCGAAAAGCCTGACCGCACTCAAATATGTGAGTAAGGTTAAAATCACGGACATTTTTTAGAATTATATTGTTATTTTCTACTTGTATTTCCATAACAATTATATTATACCACATCGTAATGTAATTATCAATGAATTTAAGTGTTAATTTTTTATAAAAAAAGTGGACAAATTTAGTAAAAAAGTCGAAAATGACGAAATTATTTATTTGGTCATAATGAAATTTTATATAAAATTTCATATGCTCAATTGTTGACAATAAATACATGTAGTGGTAAAATATATTCATATACAATAGGGAGGGATAAAAATGTCTTATAAAAAAATTCTAACAATTCAGGATATATCATGTGTTGGTCAATGTTCATTAACAGTTGCATTGCCTATTTTGTCGGCGTGCGGATTAGAAACATGTATACTTCCGTCAGCGGTTTTATCAACTCACACTGCGGGATTTAGCGGTTATACTTTCAGAGATTTAACAGACGATATGCCCGATATTAAAAATCACTGGGTAAAAGAGGGTATAAAATTCAGTGCAATTTATACCGGCTATCTTGGCAGCGAAAAGCAAATAGATTATATAAGCGACATCTTTAACGAAACACTTGCAGATGACGGAAAAATTATTGTTGACCCTGCAATGGCAGATAACGGAAAGCTTTATCCCGGTTTTGATAACGACTACGTAAAAGCTATGGTAAAACTTTGCGCAAAGTCTGACTATGTTGTTCCTAATATAACAGAGGCATGTTTCCTAACAGGTATGGAATACTCTGAGGAATATGACAGAGAATATATAGATACTCTAATTAAAAAGCTTATAGAAGTTGGTTGTAAGAATGTTATACTTACCGGTATATCCTATAGAGAGGGCAAAACAGGTGTTGTTGTTTTCGAGAATGGTGAGTATTCATATTACGAACACGAAAAATTAGCTAACAGCTGTCATGGCACAGGTGATATTTACGCGTCTGCATTTGTTGGTGCGCTAACAAGAGGCAAGAGTGCATATGATAGTGCAAAAATTGCTGCAGACTACACAGTTTGTTGCATAAAAGAGACTGCAAAGGATAAGGATACACATTGGTACGGTGCAGAGTTTGAGCCGGTGCTATCAAAGCTTATAAATGCATTGGACTGATTTTTGTTTGAAAGGCAAAGCATAAATGAATAAGTGTTTACAACTGTTTTTAACGCAGCTCAAAATTGGTGCATTTACTTTTGGCGGCGGTTATGCAATGATTTCTATTTTGGAAAACGAGTATGTGGAGAAAAAGAAATGGCTTGAGCATGACGAGTTTATGGATGTTTTAGCAATCTCAGAATCCACACCCGGACCTATTGCAATAAACTCCGCCACATATATAGGCTATAAGGTGGGTGGCATATTAGGCTCCGCTATTGCAACTTTGGGTGTTGTGCTTCCGTCGTTTATAATTATATATTTAATTTCGTTGATTTTTGATAAGTTTATGACATTTAGTGCAGTTGCGGCAGCATTTAAGGGAATTCAGGCTTGTGTTGTATATCTTATACTCTCAGCGGGAATTAAAATGTTTAAAAAGTCAGATAAAAAACCGTTTTCACTTATTTTAACGGGTATTACGATTTTATGTATGGTTATAACTTCGCTTTTTGCTATTAAGTTTTCGGCTATTTATTATATTTTAATAGGTGCTGTAGCCGGACTTGTTGTATATGGTCTTAAAGAGCTTGGTGCGGGGGTGAAAAAGAAATGATTTTACTTAAATTATTTTCGACCTTTTTCCAGATTGGTCTTTTCACCTTTGGCGGCGGCTATGCTATGATTCCGCTTATTAGGGAAAAATGCATTTCCAACGGTTGGCTTACAGAAGACGCTATAATGAATTTTATAGCAGTATCAGAATCCACACCCGGACCGTTTGCAATAAATATGGCAACATTTGTAGGCTCATCACAAGCGGGAATTTCAGGCTCGGCTCTTGCAACTTTAGGAGTAGTGCTCCCGTCGTTTATAATTATACTAATTATTGCCATAGTGCTAAAGAACCTTATAAAATATAAGGGCACTCAGGCGGTTTTATCGGGAATAAAGCCGGTTGTTATAGGTCTTATTTTATCCACAGGCATAACAACATTTTTAAGTATACTATGTAATTTTACAACAATAGACGGCGGTTTTGGTATAAATTTATCGGGTATTTTTATTTTTGCAGTTGTTGTAGCATTTGCAATGGTATATAAGAAAATAAAAAACAAAGCAATATCGCCCGTGTATCTCATAATATTGTCG
>JAZNPJ010000159.1:0-4506 GCA_045589635.1 Clostridia bacterium | reverse complement strand
CCGCAGGCAAACATATATGCATATCTTGTACCGCCAGCTGTGCTATATAGCTGTGTCTCCGCATAATATGTAAATCTGTTCTTTGTTCGGTCGCTATCAAATACAATGTTTCCTACATTTTCGCCTGTAGCTCTGATATAGTTATCATTACCGAATACTACAAGCTTTCTGCTGTCTGTTGCATCAAAGACTGCGTCATTTGTTACAAATGTATTTGTAGACAATGCCCATTCTACATTGTTGTTGCCTACAACAGTCTTTGTTGCTCCTACTGCAACATCTTTGAAGCTATCACTTTCGAAATCTTCGTAAAGCGCTTGTGTTAGTGTAATATCCTTATACGTATCATTAATTTTTAAAGTATAAGTTTCGCCAACACTGATTGGGGCAGCAAAGTTTATGTTAAGAAGATTGTTTGTTTCGTCTGCTATTACTTCCTTAATCTCAACAATATCACTTATTGAGTTTCTGACTTCTATTTCATAATTTTCTGCTACCGGTGCTTCTGTAAATGAAATTTCTATACCATATTTATCGGCATAAATCATATCATTAGTGATTTCTACTGTTTCTGCAACTGCAGTGAAGGTAAATGACGAAAGTGCCATTGCTACTGCTACTACAGATGAAAGAAATCTCTTTTTGAAGTTTTTCATTTTTTTCGCTCCTTTTCTTTTTTTATTTATTAGTGTGTTTGAGAGAAAAACACACGTTTTCCTTTTATAATGCAAGCGGTGTGCGCCTTGAGGGAAAGAGAGCGGCGCACGCTGTTGCATTTATTTTAAATTCGCGCTCTGTTTAAAGGGTGTGAGACTTTAAACATTGCGGTTATTTACATATTATATTATGGTGTTGATGTTATGGGGAAATCATATACACCAATTTGCGATCTGCTTGTGAGGCTATCCCACAAGAACAGTTTTATGCTTGTTGTGCCTGTTGAATTAATTAAATCAAAATCTAAATTCAACTCCTGACCCGGTGCAATAGAGGTTGTTGCATCAAGGTCGGCACATAGCATTGAGCCATTTGCATTATAGCTTGCTACTATTGCGTAAATATCTTTGCTTGAATTTGTGTAGTTTTTGAGTGAGAATGTACCCTCAAGTGTTGCCTGTGCACTAAGGTCGCCTGTTGTTGTAATCGCAAGATCTGCCGCAGCAACATCCTCCTCCTCAATTACCTTAATTCTTCTAAATCTTATATTATCAAAAGTATCTATTGAGTGTGCGTCGCCGCCATATTCTATAAGACCCTTTGTTGGAGCACCCGCTGCCGCTACTTTGTTAAATAGTTGAACCATCTGACCGTTTTCGTTCTCACGGTATATAGTGAAATTTGCACCTGTTTTTACAATCTTATAGTGTCTTGCCGGTTGTATTGCTCTTTGGCTTTGTGCTACTGTCTGACCTGCTACCGTTTCGAACGACAATTCCTCATCAAAGGTTTCGCCTACATTATATACGTAGAATTCGCCCGAATCCTTTTTGATGGCGTCGCCATTTACAGTGTAAGTAAAGTTAGCATACTCAGTGGGGGAATTGATTTTGTCTATTCTTTCGACATATCCCGCCTTGCTTTCTCTGATGGTGAAGGCAATGTGGTCTTCTTCACTCGCTACCCAGCTTGTTTGTGGTGCACCTTGCTTATTAAATGACATTTTGTGTGCACTTCTGGTGGGAGCATCGTATTCGTCGCTAAAAGACGGGTGATTTATCAGCTTTACTGCAAAAAACATCTGAAAATCAAATTCCATTGTGAAGTTTTCTGCCGCAGCAAGCTCGTCATTTGAAATTAAGTTGTAGTAACCACCGTAACAATAGCCTCTGTAGTTTGTTCCATCTTTGTCGAGAGATTTTGTAAATCCCTGACCTACGTTACCAAACGATTGTCCGTCGCTATCATAGTTTTCGAAAGCTACTGTTGTGAATGTGAACTTCTTTCTTATATCGTGTGCTAAACCAACGGTGTCTGTTCCGAATGTTGCGGGAATATATATCTCGTATGTCTTTTCGGGCTCCATTCCCGGAAAATCTATATGTAATTTTCCATCGTCTGTTACCGATGGTGTATTAGTTTTGGGATCGCTTGTTGTATAGTAGTCATCGCCCTCGTTCTTTGTTACTTCGCATATGGTTATTCCACTTACACTAAGTGTTGGGTCATTTTTATCTATAGGCTCTGTGAATTCTATATCTACTATGCAATCATTACCATCTATTTTTTTAATGTCTACAGGAATTCTTTGGAATAAATCTTCAATTACCTCTTCCTGATGAAGATATGTGTTTGCGTTGCCAAAGCCCGCAGGAATTGTTATCTTGTATGATTTGCCTACCGCATAATCCGACGGTGTAACTTTTAAGATTGCACCATTCTTTGTAACAACAGCTGATGAATCTGCTACAAAGTTTTGGCTATTTGCGTCGCCGATTTCTACTTCTACCGATGAAAGGTCATCAGCATCTGTAATATCGGTAAGGTCTGTATCAAATGTGATTTCTATTCCCTCCGGCGTGAATTCGTGGCCTGTATATGCTATTGGTGTTGCTTCTACGTAAACCGAAAACGTTTTTTCTTCGGTTGTGAGCAATGTACCTTTACCAAAGTTCTGGGGAACAACAACTTCGTATGTGTATCCTGCACTATAGCCTTCGGGGATAATGTTAAGCTTTGTATCGTCCTCAGGGTCTACTGTGATTGCAGTTGTAGATGTTATGTCTGTACCGTCTTTTAGTATCTGAAGCGAGGAAACCGTCTGAGGACCTAAATCTCTTAAGCGCTTATTAAATGTAAGAACAAGCTTTTCGTAGTTCACATCTTCAAGTGTAAGTGCCTCAAGGTCGCCCGTAATTTCTTCGATGTCTTCTGTGTATGCAGTAATTCTTACATTATCAAATACTGCAATACCGCTTGCGTTTGTGGTTAAACCAAGAACATAATCTCCCGCAGTGGTTGAGATTGCATCGTCGGCATATGTTGTTGATGCTGTATCTACAAAGGCTGTTATTGACTTTCCGTTTGTTCTTAGTGCAACGTTACGCTCGTTTGACTCAATTCCGTTTGTACCATCTACTATTACGGTTTGCGTTGAAACAGTATCTACTCTATTAGCTAGGCCCGGGTCTGCAATTTTACCATAGTCAAAACGTGTATTTGTTGCTCCGTCTGCTTGAGTTTCTTGGGGATATACTGAGGATGCAGCTGATTCGATATATGTACCGCTCTCGTTGGTTGTGCCCACACCAAACGTTTCACGCTTAAGTTTTATTCCGCTCGCTGATGCATTTGATGATTGTGCACGAGAAAGCATATGAACCATTACCTGATTCTGAGCGATGGTAAGAATCGTACCAGCAAAAGGATAATACTTTGCATAGCCCGCTACATCTGCCATAATGGTTGTATCGCTTAAGTCATCAAAGGTATCAACGTTGCTAATTTTTAGTGCTCCGTTTGTTACCCATACTTTGCCGTCTTTTATGAACGCACCCTTTGTACCATAAGATACTTCGATATCGCCGTAAGCATTTGTATGCTCAAAAGGAGTTGTATCAGAAACATCCTGCGTCGCATATGCGGTGGAATCTTCAAAATCCTCAAAGAACACTGTCTTTATTTTAAAGTCCTTTTCGGTTGTACCAAACGAAAGCGTGTAAGCTTCGTCAACTTCGAGGTTTTGTTCTGGCACAATTTTATACTTTGTATCTGTTTCACCCTCTGCCCAGGCGACCGTAACCACCTCCCCGCCATCAACCTTTGTTAGCGCAAGGTCTGCAATGTCGGCGGGTGCGGGGACTTCGCCAAATTCAACCTCAATGCCATAAACGTCGGCATAGATGTCGGTTACCTCCGCAGCACTTACACTAACATTCAACGCTGATAGAGGTGCTGTTGCCATCACAGTTGCAAGTAGTAATGCCATTTTTTTCTTCATAGTCTTCTCTCCCTCTGCTTTTTGTTTTGTATAATTTTACTAATAAAATTCCGAAATATTCCACAAAAATTATTTTTGTGTTCTTTTTATAGCCTTTTTGTGTTCTTTTTAACAGTCGCTTTTTTATATTTTACACTTTTTTCAGTTGTCTTTTTATGACCGCCAAAATCCTCAAAAATGGCTTGAATTCGGCTTTTAATCAGGATATTTAATTATCCGAATAAAAAATTTTAGCAATAAACTCTCACTATGTATTCCTATTTTACAACATTTTTACAAAATGCACAATATACTATTTTCCAAGTTTTTTGTACTATATTACGATTTATACATTTTGTTCGTTATTTTCCTCTATCTTAAATGCCCAAAACCCGCCTTATATGGCGGTTTTTGGGCATTGCTTTTCCACAAAAATACAGCCTCTCCCCTGTCCGTTTAAAACTGCACAATATTTTTATTTTTTTTTGTGTAATATGTAAAAAAAACAAAAAAAATGTATACATAATCAAATAATATCGTAATATTAAAGAAGATACATCAGGAATTCAAGAAAAACAACAAGAAAAAGC
>JAZNPJ010000158.1:0-2686 GCA_045589635.1 Clostridia bacterium | reverse complement strand
ACGCCTTTTATTACATTATGTTGACTTTTCGCAAAATCTATTGATTTTTAAATTCAATTATTATATAATAAAAGGGGTATTTTTAAAATTATTACGGAGACGCTTATGAAAAAGATATTTGTAGTTTTAACAGCTCTTATGCTTAATATACATACCATTACAGTACTCGGCGCCGAGTGGGAAAAGGATTTTCCATGGGCGGTTGATGCTGTTAATTACTGTATCCAGAATAATATTATGCAGGGCGACGAGTATGGCGATTTAATGCTATCAAATAAACTTTCCCGTTCACAGATGGCAAAAATACTCTCTGTAGCTTTTAACCTGGAAAAGAAAGATACAAACCCGTATAAAGATGTATCACCCGACAGCTGGGAATACCCATACGTAAGCTCTGTATGCGAATACATTGCAGATTCAGGCAGTTACTTCGATGGTTTAGGTAAAGCAAAACGCGAAGATTTTATTATTACTATTATGAATATCTGCGGTATTAAGGGTGTTGATACAGATGTTTTGATGCAGTTTTCGGACTTCTCAAAAACCACTCCCGAACACCGCCCTCTTTTAGCTGCCGCAGTAAATATGGGTATATTAACGGGTGATGGCGGAAACATTAAGCCACGTTCAAATTTAACACGCGCTCAAGCCTGTGCTTTAATACACAGAGCAATAACAAAAACAGGGACACAAAACACACCCTCTGTCGAAAACAACAATGTTCAAAACAAGTTTGATACATCAATCTTAGGTGAAGCACAAATCAGCGTCGAACAAGCTCAGCAGTGGGCACGCGACAGAGGTGCGAGCGAGAAATATATTAACGTTGCACTTTCCTATTGGAAGTATGGCGCTCTTATGGGAATTCGTCCCGAAATACTGTATGCACAAGCAGGTTGGGAAACAAATTACGGAAGATACACAGGCGTAGTATCTGAGGATATGAATAACTGGGCAGGCATTAAAGTCTATGGCAGAAATGACGACGAAAAGGACGCTCACGAAACTTTTGCCACTCCCGAAGAGGGTGCACGGGGACACTTTAATCACATGGCAGCATACGTTGGTGTCGAACCATATGGCGAGCCTCACGCAAGATACCACAGTGTAAAAACAACCCCTTGGGCAGGGACAGTAAAAACACTCGAGGAGCTTGGCGGCAAATGGTGCCCCGACACTGAGTATGGAACAAAGATATTAAATCACTGTCTTGTTCCTATGAGCAAATATTGATTATTTGGGGAAGGTAAATTTTAATGATATTACTTAACGCAAGCAATTTAAAGAAAATGTTTCTTGACGAAACACTGTTTAACAGTGTTTCGTTTAATGTTGATGATAACGACAAAATTGGCTTTATAGGTGCAAATGGTGCAGGAAAATCTACACTTTTTAAAATAATAACAGGCGAAATGGATTACGATGGCGGGGATATGTTTTTTAACAAGTTCACAAAAATCGGATACCTGGAGCAATATGCATGCAGCGATAGCGAAAACACCATTATGCAGGAAATGCTTACTGTTTTTGATGATGTTATTAAAATCGAAAAAGAGCTTGAGGATATTCGTTTTGAGATAGAAAATAACCCACAGGACATCAGTACACTCATAAACCGCCAGACTGCCCTTCAGGATGAATTTGAAAAAGCAGATGGATTTTTTTATAAAAATAAAATAAAGAGCACACTTATCGGTCTTGGTTTTGGCGAGGCAGATTTTGAGTTGAAAGTATCAAATCTCTCAGGGGGACAGAAAACAAGAGTTTCTTTGGGTAAAATACTTTTAAGTAATGCAAATCTTCTTTTACTTGACGAACCTACAAACCACTTAGACGTCGAAAGCATTGAATGGCTTGAGGGCTTTTTACAAAGCTATAAGGGTGCATTTATAATTATATCGCACGACAGATATTTTCTTGATAAGGTTACAAATAAAACATTCGAGTTGGAAGTCGGCAAATTCAGAAGTTATAATGGCCCTTACAGTAAGTATATGGCACAGCGCGAAATAGACAAAAAAACAGAGGAGCGCAACTACGAAAATGCCATGCGCGAAATCGAACGCCTTGAGGGTGTTGTTGAGCAACAACGTCGATGGAATCGCGAAAAGAACATAAAGACTGCCGAAAGCAAGCTAAAGGTAATAGAAAAGCTCGAAAAAGACCTTGTAAAACCCACAGAAAAAACAGAGGATATTACCTTTTCATTCAAGGCACTTGCAGGCGGTGGTAACGATGCACTCGCTTGCGAGAATCTTGGTATGGCTTTTGGCGAAAACCGTCTTTTTAAAAATGCAAATATGCTTATAAACAAAGGCGAAAAGGTGTTTTTATTAGGCCCTAACGGTTGCGGAAAAACTACATTTTTAAAAATTCTTTTGGGGCTTATAGAATGTACCGAGGGGACATATAAAGTAGGCGCAAATACCGAAGTCGGATACTACGACCAACTGCAGGAAAACTTAAATCCTGAAAATGAAATAATAGACGAAATACGAGATACCTACCCCACCATGACAAACACCGAGATACGCAATGCACTCGCCGTATTTCTTTTTAAGGGCGAAGATGTATTTAAACAAATAAAAAAGCTCTCAGGTGGCGAAAGAGCAAGAGTAGAGCTTACAAAGCTTATGCTAAAGAATGTAAATTTGCTTATTATGGACGAGCCTACAAACCATCTTGA
>JAZNPJ010000157.1:0-2718 GCA_045589635.1 Clostridia bacterium | reverse complement strand
ATTCCTCGAAATCGTTATGCCAAGACTTTCTAAAAAAGACAGAAAGATATACATAGACATTGCAGACTGTGCAAAACGTCAACCCGAAGAAATCAAGGCTGCACTTAAAATGTTTGGTAAATACAGCGAGTATGCACCTACATATCTTGGTCTTAACAAGAGCGAAGCTATGGTTATGCATTCAATCCTGGGTGAGGGCGAATATGCAGGCTCAATTCCTACTGCAAGAGCAATTAAAGAGTATTCAGGCATAGGCACGGTAGTAATTCACCCTGTTGACAGTTCTGCTGCAGTATTTGATGGCGGCGAAATAGAAGTTGAGGGAATATTGTGCGAAAATCCAAAAAAGACAACAGGCGGCGGCGACAACTTTAACAGTGGTTTCTGTGCAGGTCTTTTGGGCGGACTTGATATTAAGAGCTGTCTTGTAAGCGGTATGACAACTTCGTATCTTTACGTTAAAAATGGAAAATGCAATAGCTTTGATGATATTGCCGAAGCTATGAAAATGTATGACGAGCGAGTATAATTATATTATGCAAAAAGACGTAACAGCGGTGTTACGTCTTTTTTTGTAAAAAAAAATTCACAAAAAAGAAAAGTTTATTTCATTGACTATTTTTTTTCTAAGTTATATAATTATAATGATGTATTAGGACATTTATTCTCTTAATATAATTACATAAACAGAGTTCAAAGGTAGGTAAATTGAATGAAAAATCCAAACTGCAAACTGCATATGGGTATAGATGTAGGCTCAACAACAGTTAAGCTTGTTTTGCTTGACGATAGCAATAAGATACTTTTTGCAAAATACCGCAGACATTTTTCTGATATAAAAAACACTGTAAATGAGCTATTTAAAGAAGTTTCATCGATAATAAATGAAGATAAATTCAGTGTTGTTATAACAGGCTCGGGCGGGCTTTTACTTTCAAATACATTGGGCTTGCCATTTGTACAGGAGGTTATTGCAAATAAATGCGCAATTCAAAAGTTTTTACCTGATACAGACGTGGTTATTGAGCTTGGCGGTGAGGATGCAAAAATACTCTACCTTACAGACGGACTTGAACAGAGAATGAATGGTACATGTGCAGGCGGTACAGGGTCGTTTATAGACCAGATGTCCATTCTGTTAAAAACAGACGCTGACGGACTTAACGCACTTGCCGAAAATCACGATACAATTTATCCTATTGCTGCGCGTTGCGGAGTGTTTGCAAAGTCAGATGTTCAGCCACTATTAAATGAGGGTGCTGCAAAGGAAAATATTGCCGCATCAATTTTGCAGGCAGTTGTAACACAAACTATAAGCGGACTTGCACAAGGCAGACCAATTAAAGGTAATATTGTGTTTTTAGGAGGACCGTTGTATTTTTTGCCTCAACTACGTAAGCAGTTTGAGGAAATGCTAAAGGAAAATGCAACATCATTTACAACCCCTGAAAATGCACAGCTCTTTGTTGCTATTGGTGCAGCACTTATGGAAGATGGCACATATATAACAATGAACGAGCTTATGAGCAGAATAGACAATGCAAAAGATGCAGAAAATGAAATTACAAGGATAAGGCCCCTCTTTCTTGATGAAGAGGAAAAGAGGGAGTTTACTCAAAGACATAGTAAGCACGTTGCAAAACGTGGTGATATTTCTAAGGCATCGGGCGGTGTTTATCTGGGACTTGATGTGGGTTCGACAACAATCAAAGCTACACTGATTGATGAAAATTCAAATATATTATATACATATTACGGAAAAAACGAAGGCTCACCAATTACAAGAGGAGTAGAAATACTTCGCGAGCTTTACCAAAAGCTTCCTCCCCAAGCTTATATTGCAAATGCATGCACAACGGGTTATGGTGAGTTGATTTTAAAAACAGCCTTCAGAATAAAAGAGGGCGAAATCGAAACTATAGCGCACTACAAAGCCGCAAGCTATTTTATGAATGATGTTGATTTTATAATCGACATAGGCGGTCAGGATATGAAGTGCATGAAAATAAAAGACGGTGTTATCGACTCAATTATGTTAAATGAGGCGTGCTCGTCGGGTTGCGGTTCATTTATTCAGACTTTTGCGGAGTCCTTAGGAATGGATGCTATTGAATTTTCAAAAGCAGCACTTGATGCAACATCACCTGTTGATTTGGGTACGCGTTGCACAGTCTTTATGAATTCGCGTGTTAAGCAAGCGCAAAAAGAGGGTGCAACAGTAGGAGATATAAGCGCGGGTCTTTCGTATTCGGTTGTACGAAATGCATTGTATAAGGTTATAAAAATGCGCGATACATCGCAAATGGGCGAGAATATAGTAGTTCAGGGCGGTACATTCAATAATGATGCAATATTAAGATGCTTTGAACTGTTAACACAAAAAAATGCTATAAGACCCGATATTGCAGGAATAATGGGTGCTTTTGGTGCAGCACTTATTGCAAAGGAACGCTATGATGGTATAAACTGCGATATAATACGTAAAGATGAGCTTGATGACTTTACATTCAAAACAGAGCTTTCGCGTTGTCAAAAATGTAATAATCATTGTCAACTGACAATAACCTCGTTTGGCGATGGCACAAGATTTGTCTCTGGCAACCGTTGTGAGAGAGGTGCAGGGACTGAACAAAATAAAAATCAGTTACCTGACCTTTATGCTTATAAATATAAACGTGTATTTGCATATAAATCAATAAAAAATGCTCCCATGGGTGT
>JAZNPJ010000156.1:0-4508 GCA_045589635.1 Clostridia bacterium | reverse complement strand
CTTGGCCCACAGAACGACATGGCTACGATCCGACTTCTTAGTTTTGCTTCCTATAGCATTTGGTATGCTTATCACAAATTTGCCTATGATGCCCGAACAACTTGTAATGCATGCGGACAGATTTGTGGACCCAAATGTTCCGCATTCGTTTGTGGACCAGGACAAGCACATTATAATTCAGGAAGTTATATCGTCAGGCGGTTTACTTGACTTATTATATTTAGGTGTTAAATTGGGTATATATCCACCAATAATATTCTTAGGTATAGGCGCAATGACGGACTTTGCTCCGCTAATAGCAAATCCAAAGAGTATTCTTTTAGGTGCAGCAGCACAACTTGGTGTATTTGCAGCATTCTTTATGGCGCTTATGCTATCGGCTACAATACCGGGTATAAACTTTAACGTTCTTGATGCAGCATCTATAGGTATTATCGGCGGTGCAGATGGTCCTACTGCAATATTTGTAACCAAAACATTAGCCCCGCATCTGTTGCCGGCTATTGCGGTTGCGGCATACTCCTATATGGCGCTTATACCGGTTATACAACCACCGTTTATGAAGCTTTTAACTACAAAGAAAACAAGAGCAATAAAGATGGAACAGCTAAGAGAAGTTTCTAAAACAGAAAAAATTATATTCCCGATAGTTGTAACAATAATTGTTGCATTTATTGTTCCTGATGCACTTTCGCTTGTAGGAATGTTGATGCTTGGTAACCTGTTTAAAGAGTCGGGAGTTGTTGAAAGACTTTCAAAAACTGTTCAGAATGAACTATGTAATATAATAACAATACTTCTTGGTATTACAGTAGGTGCTACTGCAACTGCTGAAGGATTTTTAAGTGCACAAACAATAGGCATAGTTGTTCTTGGTTTAATTGCATTTGTATTCTCTACAGTCGGAGGGCTTTTGCTTGGCAACATAATGTGCTTCTTAACAAAAGGTAAGGTTAATCCGCTTATAGGAAGTGCAGGAGTAAGTGCAGTTCCAATGGCGGCAAGAGTATCTCAAAGTGTAGGACAAAAGGAAAATCCGTCAAACTTTTTACTTATGCATGCAATGGGACCTAACGTTGCAGGTGTTATAGGAAGTGCAGTTGCGGCGGGAGTATTCCTGGCAATGTACGCATAAATGAGTAAGGAGGTAAATGAAAATGTCAATAGATGCTAAACCGGTAAAAATTACCGAAACAATTCTGCGTGATGCACACCAATCACTAATTGCAACACGTATGACAACAGAAAAAATTCTTCCCATAGTTGAAAAATTAGACGAGGTTGGTTATCATTCACTCGAAGCATGGGGAGGAGCAACCTTTGATTCATGTCTTAGATTTTTAAACGAAGACCCATGGGAAAGACTTAGAAAAATAAAAGATAAGGCAAAGAAAACACCGCTACAGATGTTGTTTCGTGGACAAAATATTTTAGGTTATCGCCACTATGCAGACGATGTGGTTGAATATTTTGTTCAAAAATCTATTGCAAACGGTATTGATATATTAAGAATTTTTGACGCTTTAAACGACGTAAGAAATCTTGAATGTGCAATAAAAGCATGTCAAAAAGAAAAAGGCCATGTTCAGGCAACTGTATGTTATACAATAAGCCCTGTTCATAACATAGAAAGCTTTGTAAAGCTTGCAAAACAACTCGAAGAAATGGGTGCAAATTCAATATGTATTAAGGATATGGCGGGACTGTTACTCCCATACACTGCATATGATTTGGTAAAAGCTATGAAGGAAACAGTAAAAATTCCTATACAGCTACACACTCATTATACGTCAGGTACGGCTTCAATGACATATATGAAAGCTATTGAGGCAGGTGTAGATGTTGTTGACTGTGCAATGTCTCCACTGGCTCTGGGCACATCACAACCGCCAACAGAACCATTGGTTGCATCTTTGCAGGGTACACCTTATGATACAGGCTATGACCTTGATAAGCTTGTAGAAATAAGCGAATACTTTAAGCCTATGCGCGAAGAATATCTTGCAAGCGGACTTCTTAATCCAAAAGTTATGGGTGTTGATGTAAACACACTAAAATATCAGGTTCCTGGCGGTATGCTTTCAAACCTTGTTTCACAATTAAAAGAACAGGGAAGAGAAGATGCATATGATGAAGTTTTAAAAGAGGTTCCAAGAGTAAGAAAGGATATGGGTTATCCGCCACTTGTTACTCCGTCATCACAGATTGTAGGTACACAGGCAGTTCTTAACGTTCTTATGGGCGAGAGATACAAGATGTGTTCAAAGGAAACAAAGGGTATTGTAAAGGGCGAGTATGGTAAATGCCCGGTTGAAATAGACGAAGCACTTGTTAAGAAAATAATAGGTGATGAGGAAAGAATTACATGCAGACCTGCGGATTTGATTGAAAATGAGATGAATAAAATACGTCATGAGCTTAACGAAAAGTGCGGAGAAAAGATTGTTCAGGACGAAGATTATCTTTCATATGCATTGTTTGGTCCGGTTGCATTAAAGTATTTTGATTACAGATATGCTAATCAGGCTAAGATTGATTCAGATTTACTCGATGAAGAAAACGAAGTATATCCAATAGCATAAATAAAATAACAGTCAGGAAAGAGTTTCCCTGACTGTTATTTTTATATTATACTTTTGCAGTTTTGACAAAATTCATTTTATATATTTCTTCAAGTAAAGGTATTTTATCAACATTATTTAAATACTGTGCTAAAATAATAATATCCAGTGAACCGTCGTTGTTTTTGCTATAAGAAATTTCTAAAATTGATATACCAAATTTTTCTATTAGTTCGAGCAAGGCATCGATGTTTTTTATATTATCATCATCAATACAAAAATGCATTTCGTTCTCAACTATTGTGCTTGAAAGTTTTGGATTTCTATGTAATAAGTGTTGCAGAATTACTATTATTGCAGTACATGCAATACCAAGAAAATACATACCGCCGCCAATAGCCATACCAATTCCGGCAGTTGCCCATATTCCGGCTGCGGTTGTAAGACCTGTAACAACATTCTTTTGTATAAAAATCATTCCCGCACCCAAAAAGCCTATACCAGAAACAATTTGTGCTGCAACACGCGACGGGTCTATTCTTTTTTCTATACCAATCAGGTTAAAGTTATTAAAAAAATCCTCAAATCCGTATTGTGATATTATCATCATAAGACATGAAGCAATAGCAACAATACTGTGAGTTCTTGTTCCTGCACCTTTTCCGCGGTGTTTTCTCTCATAACCTATAAATGCACCGCAAAGAACAGCTATAACGAGTCTTAAAAATAACTCAGCTTTTAATAAAAATGCTTCGCTTTGGATATATGTAATTATAATTTCCATTATTCTATACCCCCATATATGATATAACATTATACATAAATATTATATGTATGTCAAGCATTTTATGCAGTATTTTGTCTTTAGAAAAACTCATTTGGTATTAAATTCTGTATGGGTTATTGCCTGGTTCGTCTTTTTTGCATTTTTTAAAATTTAATTTCTTATTTATTATTTCAATCAAACATCGGGGTAGAGAGATATCTCTCGCCACTATCAGGCAAGAGTGCAACAATAACTTTTCCATTGTTTTCCGGGCGTTTTGCAATTTGAGTTGCGGCAAAAATGGCAGCACCCGAAGAAATTCCAACAAGAATACCCTCTTTTTGAGCAAGGAACTTACCTGCTTTAAATGCTTCGTCGGTTTTTACTAAAAATACTTCGTCATATATATCAGTATTTAAAATTTCAGGTACAAAGTTTGCACCTATGCCCTGGATTTGATGGGCACCTGACACACCACTGGATAAAAGAGGGGAGTCATATGGCTCTACCGCTATAATTTTTATATCCGGATTTTTCTCTTTTAAATATTCACCCACACCTGTGAGTGTTCCGCCCGTACCAACACCTGCAACAAAAATATCAACCTTTCCGTTAGTATCTTCCCATATTTCAGGGCCGGTTGTTTTTTTGTGCGATAGTGGATTTGCTATATTTTCAAATTGTCCGGCAATAAAGCTGTTGGGTGTTTTCAGAGCTAGCTCATTTGCTTTTTCTATTGCACCCATCATACCCTTAGCACCGTCTGTTAAAACAATTTGTGCTCCGTATGCTTTTAAGAGGTTTCTTCTTTCAACACTCATTGTTTCGGGCATTGTAAGAATAACCTTGTAGCCGCGTGATGCACCTACTGCGGCAAGACCAATACCCGTATTACCGCTTGTTGGCTCAATTATAACCGAGTTTGGTTTTAATAAGCCTTTTTTTTCGGCATCTTCTATCATCTGGGCGGCAACTCTGTCTTTGACGCTTCCTGCAGGATTAAAATATTCTAATTTTGCAAGTATCGGAGTTGCAAGATTTTCGTTTTTACTGTAATTTGTTAATTCGAGAAGTGGAGTTTTCCCGATCAAATCAGAAATTGATTTATATATTTTCATAATATTATCCTCGCATTTTATAAACTCACATATATTATAGCATTATAAAAAATCTTTGTCAAA
>JAZNPJ010000155.1:0-3378 GCA_045589635.1 Clostridia bacterium | reverse complement strand
AAATATTTCAATTTCAAATTCGAATAAATTGGGGACAAGGGCAGAAATAAAAAACCTCAATTCATTTAAGTCAATAGCCCGGGCAATAGAATATGAGGTAGAGCGTCAGAGTAAAATACTTGATGAGGGTAGGGAAGTTATTCAGGAGACAAGACGCTTTGATGAAAAAAGCGGTAAAACGTATGCAATGCGCTCTAAAGAAGAAGCTCAGGATTACCGATATTTTACCGAGCCTGATATTCTGAGTGTGGTTTTTTCGGATTCTGATTTGGAGAATATAAAGAATTCGTTACCCAAAATGCCTCGTGAAAGGTATGAAGAGTACATAAAATCCGGACTTAGCGATTATGAGGCAAGGCTTATTGTAAAATCAAAAGATTTTTCGGATTTTTATGATAATGCTGTTAAAGAAAACGGTTATTACAAAGAAGTCTGCAATGTAATGATAGGAGAAGTCAACAGATATTTAAATGAATTTTCAAAAAAGATTAGCGAAGTGAAATTTACACCTGAAGATATTGCAAAAACAGTGCAGATGGTAAAAGACGGTAAGATCACAAAGAATGCACAAAAGGAAATTATAAAGCATTTGTTTTTGGAGGGCTCAAGCCCCGAAGAAATAGCTGATATGTGCGGATTTGTTATAAAAGATGATATAAATGAGATAGAAAAAGCAGTTAAAGAAATAATATCAGAAAACAAACATCTTGTTAAGGACTATATAAACGGAAATCAAAAGGTTTTTGGATTTTTTATGGGTGAGGCAGTAAAAAAAGTCGGTAAAAATACCAACCCTAAAACGGTGAGGGACACACTTTTGACAGAACTTGAAAGATGAATAAATAAAGTGATATTTTATGGCGCCGACTCATAATATTATGTATTGACAATTTTTTCAAAAAATGATAAAATTAGTACATAATTAAGGATATTTTAAGGGGGATTATGAATATGAAAGATGTAGCTGAAATTTTTGGCTCAAATGTTTTTAATATTCCTGCAATGAGGTCAAGACTACCCGAGGAAGTATTCAACTCATTGTTAGAAACAATAAATGAGGGAAAAAAGCTTGACCTTTCGACTGCACAGGTGATTGCAACCGCTATGAAAGATTGGGCGATAGAAAAAGGTTGTACACACTATACACATTGGTTTCAGCCAATGACAGGTGTTACCGCAGAAAAGCATGACGCATTTATACAACCTACAGACGAGGGTGTTGTAATAAGCGAATTTTCGGGTAAAGAGCTTATAATGGGCGAGCCTGATGCTTCGAGCTTTCCGTCGGGAGGCTTAAGAGCAACCTTTGAGGCAAGAGGTTATACTGCATGGGACCCGACATCGTTTGCTTTTATTAAAGACTCTTCTTTGTGTATACCAACATCATTTATTTCATATACAGGCGAAGTGCTTGATAAAAAAACCCCCTTGCTTCGCTCAATAGAGGCAGTTTCCAAACAGGCAAAAAGAATTCTATCCTGTTTTGGAAAAAATCCCGCAAGCGTTATTCCGTACATAGGTCCCGAACAGGAATATTTCCTTGTAGATAAAGGACTCTGGGAGCAACGTAAAGACCTTATGCTTACAGGCAGAACCTTGTTTGGTGCAATGCCTGCAAAGGGACAAGAGCTTGAGGACCACTATTTCGGACAAATAAAAGAACGCGTTTCTGAGTTTATGAAAGAGGTTGATGAGGAACTTTGGAAACTCGGTGTCTACAGTAAAACCAAGCATAACGAGGCGGCTCCTGCACAACATGAGGTTGCACCAATATTTTCACAGGCAAATATCGCAGCAGACCAAAACCAGATTACAATGGAAATTTTAAAAAAGGTTGCCTCGCACCATAACCTTGTATGTCTTTTACACGAAAAGCCTTATGAGGGCATAAATGGCTCGGGTAAACATAATAACTGGTCTATTGGTACATCGGATGGCGAAAATCTCTTTAAACCAGGTAAAAATCCCGATACTAATGTGCAATTTTTGCTGTTCCTTGCAGCAGTTTTAAAAGCTGTTGATGATTATGCAGAAATTTTAAGAATGACAGTAGCAACTGCGGGTAATGACCACAGACTTGGCGGAAACGAAGCACCGCCTGCGATTGTTTCGGTATACCTTGGCTCACAGCTAAATGATATCGTAAGAGCACTTGTAAAAGGTGAAGAGGCAGACTCGGGAGCAAGAGAAAAGCTTAAAACAGGTGTTACAACACTTCCTGTAATCGAAAAGGACACAACCGACAGAAACAGAACTTCTCCGTTTGCATTTACAGGTAACAGATTTGAATTCAGAATGCCAGGTTCTTCACAATCTGTGTCAGGTGTTAACATAGTTATAAATACTATTGTTGCAGAGAGCTTGTCGCAGTTTGCTGATGTTCTTGAGGGCGCTGAGGATGTAAATGCCAAAGCAATGGAAATTGCAGTGGACGCATTTAAAAAGCATAAGCGTATTATATTTGACGGAAACGGTTATAGCGACGAATGGGTTCGTGAGGCACAAAGAAGAGGCTTGCCAAACCTTAAAACAACTGCTGAGGCTGTACCATACTTTGCGGAGGAAAAGTCAATTAAGGTGTTCGAAAAACACGGAGTTCTTTCAAGAAAAGAAACTCTTACACGTACAGAAATTTTACTCGAAAATTATGTTAAAACAAACCATATAGAAATGCTTACAATGCTCGAAATGGCAAAGAAAGAAATTCTGCCCGCTTGTCTTGCATATGCAAATGATATGGCAGATGGAATTGCAACAAAAGAGTCTATCGGAATTGATGTTCCAAATGAAAAGGCAAGAGCTCAAAAAATCTCAAAGCTTACAGAAGAAATGATTGTCAGTATAGATAGTCTGGAAGAAATTTCAAAGTCAGTGCCATCAGATATCCCTGAGGCTTCACATTATTACAAGGACACAGTGTTGCCTGCAATGGCTAAATTAAGAGAAGCATCAGATAGCCTCGAAATGCTTGTTGCAAAAGATTATTGGCCATTCCCAACATATACGGATTTATTGTATTATGTGTAATATATTCATTGGTGTTTATGGGATTTTGGTATAATATATTGGAGGAATTATGAACTGTTTGGACGAAATCAAATACTACAAACTTTTGGCACAAAAGTGGCCTACAAAAAAAGATGTTATATCTGAGATAATAAACCTTCAGGCAATTTTAAGTCTGCCAAAGGGGACAGAACACTTTATAAGCGATATTCATGGTGAGTATGAACATTTTATACATATTATGAGGACCGCATCGGGAGTTATAAAGGCGAAGATAAACGATATATATGAGGGAGTTCTTTCCGAAGATGAGCAGACAAAGCTTGCTAATCTAATATATTATCCTGAAAAAGTTTTAAAAATAACAAAGAC
>JAZNPJ010000154.1:0-10774 GCA_045589635.1 Clostridia bacterium | reverse complement strand
GGTGCAAGATGGCAAAGGTTTGGAGTTTCGTCAGAAATCTGGTTTGCGAAATCGAGCGAAATCGGTGCTTTTGCCTCGTATGCAATAGCAGGAAGATGAAGCATTGAGTTTGTACTGCAACCCAGTGCCATATCAACTCTTAGTGCATTATATAGTGAGTCGGGAGTTATAATATCACGTGGTCTGATATTCTTTTCTAAAAGCTCCATAATTTTCATACCCGCCTGTTTTGCAAGACGAATTCTTTCGGAGTAAACTGCGGGGATTGTACCATTACCCGGAAGTGCCATACCAAGCACCTCGCACAGACAGTTCATTGAGTTTGCAGTAAACATACCGCTGCATGAGCCGCATGATGGGCATGCCGCGTCCTCAAGTTCACAAAGCTTTTGCTCATCTATTGTACCTGCCTTAAAAGCGCCTACTGCCTCAAAAGCAGTATTTAAATCTCTGAACTTACCGTCAAAGTTCATAGAAAGCATAGGACCGCCCGAAACTATAATTGCGGGGATATTAAGTCTTGCTGCCGCAATAAGCATACCGGGTACAATCTTGTCGCAGTTGGGGATAAGCACAAGCGCGTCAAGTCCGTGAGCAATAGTCATAGACTCTACAGAGTCTGCAATAAGCTCTCTTGACGCAAGAGAGTATTTCATTCCCTGATGTCCCATTGCTATACCGTCGCACACACCTATTGCAGGGAACTCCAATGGTGTTCCGCCTGCAATTCTTACGCCTGCCTTTACTGCCTCGGCAATCTTATCAAGATGAATGTGTCCGGGGATAATTTCATTTTTTGAACATACCACACCTATTAGTGGGCGGCTGATTTCTTCGTCAGTTAAGCCCGAAGCCTTAAAAAGCGAACGGTGGGGTGTTTTTTCAATACCTTTTTTTACTATATCACTGTACATTTTTTCTTCCTCCTCATATGAATAAATTAAGTAATATATTATTGTTATATAAATATTTTACAATTACACTATCCTGTATACCCAGTATTGCAAAATCAATACCAAGAACAGATATTAAAGAAAGTATAACTACAGAAATTATAAGTGCATTTACAACACCTATTATTGCGCCCGTAAGCTTATTTGCACCCGAAATTACAGGCAGCTTTGAAATAAGGTCAACAACTATAAAAACAACACTAAGAAGAAGTCGTATTGCTATAATAAGTATAATGTAAGAAAGCGCGCGTGCAATAATATCCGAAAGAGCGCCAACAGCGTCGCCCGCCATATCAGTTATAATACTTTGCGGAATAAATGCAAAGCCTTCTGTTCCTTTTTGGGATATTTTATCAAATATAGTGTCCCGCATGGATATGTACAAGGACGTGTTGGAGATAATCTCGCACACGGGCTCTGCCATCATTTTAACAAGAATAATGGTCAAAATCCATGCGCCTATACTCCATACAGATTTTATAAGTCCTTTTTTTGCGCCAAGGTATGCGCCTGTTGCAAGAATTGCAATAAATATAATATCAATTATCATTTCATCACCACAATTTCGATACTGTTTGAATGTACAACTGCAAATGTATCAGAATCTATAAGATACAGATTTTGAATATCCATTGTTGCAGTGTAGAGACGAATATTTGAGCTTGCCCCTTTTCGTAAAAGGATATCGCGTCCGCTGTTATATACAACTGCATTATCCTTTATAGCAAGAGTGCTTGAAAGCTCCTCAGTTGTAAGCTCATGCTTTATTGTGCCTTTTTTGTTATATGTCTGCAAAACGGGGAGGTTGTCGCTGTCAAAAAGTATTGCTTTGTTACCCTCATCATCATGAGCATAATGTGCAATATTTACAGTGTTGTAGCGTCTGTCGGCTATAACACGTCCTGATGATGTCATACATATCATACTATTGTCGCCGTAGCCCGTTATTGTATCACCGTAATAGCCTATGTCAAATATAATGGTATCGTCAAAGCGGATTGCCGAGGTTGATTCTTCCTTTGTAATATCAAAGGTACGGATTATGGAGTAAACCTCCTCATCGGTATTTATAAGACCCACTGCAACACGTCTTGTTGCAGAAGAGATATCGGCACATAAAACGTCATTTTGTCCCGACGACCATACAAAGACCTCTTTGCCGTAATGGTTATAAACACTTACACCGCCCTTGTAGCCGCTTTTATCAACAACAAGCACAGCGTCGCCCTTTGACGAAACATTTATACCTGTTATTTTTGCACTTGAGGTTGTCTCATACAAACATTCCATTCCGTTATACAGTAAGAATTTGTTACCGCCATTTTCGGCAAGAAGAATATAATTGCCCTCACATTCTACAAGGGGCGAAGAAATTGGAGTTTCTATTTCCCATTCAGTTTCGCCGTTTTTGTTTATATAACAAAGACTGTTTGCTCTTGCACATACAATACCATTGTTATATGTGTCAAATCCACCCTCCGACGCACCCTCAAAGGGTATAAGCACACTTTTTTTTACATCAAAGGTATATTTGTTGTCTGTTTCCTTTCCGCTTCCGAAGTCTACCTCTTTATCAGTTCTGTTTACAATTATATTATTGTTATCGCCCGAAACTACAGTTTCGGCGTTTGGAGTATCATCTTCGATTTTTTCTAAAAACAGTGCGGGCATAATATGAGCAATATTTCTTCTGAAATTATTCTTATAGTCCTTAACAAAGTCGAGTGTGCTTACTACAAATAATGCACCCACAACAACCGCTATACCCAATGTCCACATAATTGCTTTTATAATTGCTTTTTTATTTACAGGTTTTTTTTCGCGCGGAGGTTTTTCTTCTTTCTCGGCAGTTTTTGACATTTCGTAGTTGTCGAGTTCTTCCTCCTCCTCTTTTGTTAAGCCTGTCTGGATAACGGTTTCGTCTTCTATATTTTGAGGGTTCAGGTCAGGAGTTTCCTCCGTGGTGTCCTCGTCGGAGGAATATATAATTAAATCTTCAAACTCTTTATCGTCGCTATTCAATATAAAAAACCTCCTTCATAAATAGTCCCTGCGGCGGTGCAGTTATGCCTGCACGTGTTCTGTCGCATGATTGTATAATTTTAAAAATATCGTCGGCATTTATTTTGCCGCCGCCTACATACACAAGTGTACCTGTTATTATGCGCACCATGTTATATAAAAATCCGTTACCTGTAACAGATACGGTTATAATATCACCGTCTTTTTGTACATTAAGGTCAAAAATTTTTCGCACTGTTGTTTTTGCGCTAAAGCCCGCGGCAACAAACGCCTTAAAATCGTGCTCGCCTACAAAGTATTTGGCAGCTTGTTGCATTTTTTTAACATCAAGCGGATATTTGTAGTGCCATGTATAGTTTCTTAAAAATGCATCTCCAATGGGTGCATTATGAATTTTATAGATATATGTCTTTTTTATTGCGCTTTTTTTGGAATGGAACTCATCTGATACCAACTCCGATTTAAGAGTGCGGATATCGTTGGGGAGCAGGGCATTTAATGCATTTGCAAAGTTTTGGGGTGCAATTTTTGAGTTTGTGTTAAAGTTTGCCACAAAGCCAAGTGCGTGTACGCCCGCGTCAGTTCTTCCGCAGCCCACAACGTTAATTTCCTCGCCCGTAATTCTTTTTAGGGTGTTTTGCAAAACCTCCTGAACGGTTATTCCGTTGGGCTGAATCTGGTACCCGTGATAATTTGTACCGTCATATTGTATTGTAAGCTTTATATTCATACCAACACCCCGTTATAAATGAATAATGAAAGCAAGAAAACTATTGCAATTCTACCTTTTAGTATAACATATCAACACGTGTTTTGCAACAGTTTTTAGCAAAAAACATAATAAAAACCCAACACCCGTAGGGGAGGGTCTGTGTGCCATCCCGTAAACAGAAATCCGCACCACACTTATAATTCGACAAAGGTTGTCAGGAAAACTCAAAGGAATTTTAATTAAAAAAAGCAAAATATATCGTAGGGGAGGGTTTTTGCGCCCTCTTGCAAACCACCGAAACAAGAAAGGAGCAGATTTTAATATGGAAATTGAACTGTTAAACCATTTAAAAATGATGGTTATACGGGTAGACGGTGAAATTGACCACCACATTGCAAAAAACTTAAGAAGCGAAATAGACAGAGTACTCTCATGCAGCGGAGTAATAAACATTGCCTTTGACTTTAGCAAGGTATCGTTTATGGACTCATCAGGGATAGGAGTAATTATGGGCAGATACAAAAAAGTAAATTCACTTGGCGGACGGATAATTATTTTTGGTATGAACTCAAATATAAAACGTCTTATAGAAATGGCAAACTTAAAAAGTATAGCACATATAGCAAACACGCTTGAAGATGTTATTTGGGAGGTAAGAAACTGATGATTACAAACAAAATGAAAACGGAGTTTTTATCAAAGTCCGACAATGAGGGCTTTGCAAGGCTTGTTGTTGCGGCATTTGTTTTAGAGTGCGACCCCACCTTAGAGGAGCTTAATGACATAAAGACAGCTGTTTCGGAGGCGGTAACAAACGCCATAATTCATGGCTATAATTCATGCGAGGACAAGCTCGTAGTTATGGAGGGCGAAATAGATGATAAAACTCTTACAATAAAAATCACCGACTACGGTCAGGGCATAGAGGACATAAAAAAAGCGCGTACTCCGATGTATACATCAAAACCCACAGAGGAGCGTTCGGGTCTTGGCTTTACAATAATGGAATCGTTTATGGATACAGTTGAGGTAAAGAGCCAAAAGGGTGAGGGAACTCAGATTACACTGACAAAGCGCATAGGTGAATGAAATGAGAGATAACAGTGCGCTTTTAGAAAGGGTACGTGATGGGGATAAAGCCGCAAAGGATACACTCATAGAAGAAAATATGGGACTTGTTCACAGTGTTGTAAACAGATACACAAACAGAGGCTGCGAAAGAGAGGACTTAACACAGATAGGAGTAATAGGGCTTATAAAGGCAGTAGATAAATTCAACTTCGAGTTTGGTGTACAATTTTCTACATATGCAGTACCTATGATTATGGGCGAGATAAAACGGTTTTTACGTGATGACGGTGCAATAAAAATAAGCAGAAGCGTAAAGGAGATTGCACTAAAAGGATATCGTGCCCGCGAGATTTTGCAAAAGACACTAAACCGAGAGCCTACCATAAACGAGATTGCTAAAAAGTGCGATATTGAGCCAAGCACTCTTTCGGAGGCGTTTGAGGCAGCCTCTCCGCCGCAGTCCATTTACGAGAGCTATCACCAAGACAGCAGAGAAGTACACCTTATTGATACAATAAAAGGACAAAGCCACGAAGAGGAGATAATAGACAGAGTAATGGTCTCAAATATCTTAAGCACACTAAAGCCAAGAGAGCGCCAAATCCTGATTTTAAGGTACTTAAAAGGCAAGACGCAAGCAGAGGTTTCTAAGGTTATAGGCGTGTCGCAGGTGCAGATTTCAAGAATAGAAAAAAGGATAATAGAAGATATAAGAAAAAAGTGGGAAAATTAAGTTTTTTTCCGAGAAAATTGTTGAATTAAAAAGATTTGTGTGGTATAATGATTTCATCTACGATGAAATCAGCTAAAATAAATGTATTCTAATTCGTACAATGTAGGGCAGGGGTTTGCTCCTGCCGAAAAAGACGGAACGAGCAAGCCCCTGCCCTACAAGTTGTGCAACATTAAAGAAACGTACACGAATTCTGTAATGATTTCAGTTGTGGGAACCGACGTTTTAGCGACGCTCTCAAAATCGTTGGTTTTGTCGATACAAGTTGCGATGCAGATTGTTGACCCAGAAGGTCTGACATATAAAGAAAGCAGGTAAAAAGTAATGAAAATTTACAATGCAAACGTATTATGCGATGATTTTACATTTAAAAAGGCATCGGTGGAAGTCGAAAACGGTGTATTTACTAAAATTGACGAAAGCAATAGTACAGGTGATATAGACGCAGAGAGCAAATACATAATCCCTGGTCTTATAGACACGCATATGCACTCCGCAATGGGAAAAACCTTTATAGATTTTGATGACGAAACAAATGACATCATTTTCTCTGTTGAGGCAAAGTATGGTACTACCACGCTCTGTCCCGCAATTTCTGCAGCGCCTACAGAGAAAATGGTAGATTGTATGAAAAATCTTACAGGTTATAAAAGAGAAAAAAATCAGGCAAGATGTATGGGAATTCACCTTGAGGGCCCGTATTTTGCGGTTGAATATAAGGGTGCACACCTTCCTATAAACATAAGAAAGCCAACCATAGAAGAAACAAAAACGCTCATAAAAGAGGGTGAGGGCATGGTTAAAATAATAACTATGGCACCTGAACTTGAGGGCGCAGAAGAAACAATAAAATATTTAAGAGAAAACAATGTTGTTGTATCTATAGGTCATACAAATGCAACATTTGAGGAAGCAATAAAGGGTGTGGATATGGGCGCAACACAGTCAACCCACACATTTAATGCTATGACGCCTCTAAACCACAGAAAGCCGGGTACAGTAGGAGCAGTCCTTAGTGATGAGAGAGTAAAATGTGAATTTATCTGCGATTTCTTCCACGTATCAAAGGACGTAATAAAGCTTGCATACAAGCTAAAGGGTGATGATAAAATAAATATGATTACCGACAGTGAGCTTGGTACAGGTATGAGTGACGGAGAGTTTATAGTAAACGGAAGAAAGATAATTGTTAAAAATAAAGAAACATATACAGAGGACGGCACCATTGCCGGCGGAACAAGCTTTTTGATAGACGGAGTAAGAAATTTGGTATCTATTGGAATTCCTCTTGAGAGTGCAGTAAAAATGGCGTCTATAAATCCCGCAAAAACACTTGGTGCAGACGACAGAATAGGAAGCATCAAAGAGGGCAAATGGGCAGACTTTATAGTCTTAGATAAAGACCTTAATATATGTGAAGTTTATATTGCTGGCGAAAAGATACAACGGTAAGAAGTCTTTATAAAATAGCCCATCTTACCATTTTCAAAAGCTCGGAGTATCTGCATACGCCGTCGCTTTTTCAAACGGCAATCTGAAATTTTCCTAAAGACTTGGTTTTATGTCTTCAGGCGTGGAAGGAAACAAAAAATGAAAAAATTTGAATTGGATATGACAAAAGGCTCTATATTCAAAAATATAATTCTTTTTTCGATACCGTTTATGCTTACAAGTGTTTTGCAGCTTTTGTACAATGCAGCAGACCTTATAGTGGTAAGCCGTTTTACAGGCTCCAATGCAATGGCATCGGTTGGTGCAACTGCATCAATCACAAATCTGATTTTGAACATTTCTATGGGACTTGCCACAGGCGGCGGTGTTGTTGTTGCGCGAAAATTCGGTCAAAAAGACAATTCAGGAATGCACAGAGCAGTCCACACAATATTGCTTTTGGGTATGATAATTGGTCTGGCAACCTGTATTATCGGATTTGTTTTCAGCAGACCGCTTCTTGTAATAACGGGCGCACCCGAGGGTGCAATTTTAGACGGAGCCACACTCTATATGCGAATTATCTTTTTGGGCACACCCGCATCTGTCTTATATAATTTTGGTGCGGCAGTTCTAAGAGCAACGGGTGATACAAGGAGACCTTTATATATTCTTGCAAGCACAGGAATTGTAAATGTAATTTTAAATATTATTCTTGTAATTGTATTTCATATGGGAGTTGCGGGTGTTGCAATAGGCACAATCGCAGCAAACTATATTTCAGCGATTGCAATAATTATAATTTTTGCGCGTTCGGACGCGTCTTATAAATTACACTTTAAAAAGCTTAAATTCTATAGAAGTGAAGTGTTAAACATTATAAAAATAGGCTTGCCTGCAGGAATACAGGGCTCTTTGTTTTCGCTTGCAAACATATCAATTCAGTCTGCTGTAAATTCATTCGGTGCGGCGGCGATTGCGGGCAGTGCGGCAGGTCTTAACATAGAAAGCTTTATGTATGTTGTTATGAATACTTTCTATCAGGCAACAATTACAGCGGTGGGACAAAATCTCGGTGCGGGCGACACAAAGCGTATCAATAAATCTATCAGTGCATCTTTGCTGTATGTTGTTGTTGCGGCACTCATATTGGGTGTACTGTGCACAACATTTGCAAGGCAGCTTCTTGGTATATATATCGCAGACTCACCCGAGGCAGTTGGGTTTGGAATAGAAAGAATGAAAATTGTTTGTATATTCTACTTCCTTATCGGTATTATGGAGGTGCTTACAGGTGCCCTAAGAGGTCTTGGTTACTCCACAATATCCACAATAAATTCATTCTTTGGAGCGTGTGGCTTAAGAATTTTCTGGGTGTTTTTTATACTTCCGCTAAACAGAAGTATGGGATTTTTATTTCTCTGTATGCCGATTTCGTGGATGGCGGTATGCATTATGCACTGTGTAACACTTACGATTGTAAAACCGCGTGTGTTTAAAAAAATGAAAACAACCAACTAAGGAGAAATAACTATGAGTGAATTTGAAGTAAAAAACATTTCCGTTGCTGAGTCGGTTGAATACAGCAAATTAAGTTGTATGTTGTTTCGCGTATTTAACGAAAAACTAAATGACCCGGAAAAACTCTTAAAGGAAAGAGAGCAATGGGAAAAAGAGCAAAACTTTGATGTTTTAAGAATGGGAGCACTCTACGAGGGCAAGCTCTGCGCGTGTCTTACTAATTACGTTTACACCGTAAACTTTGACGGAACACCTTGTAAAATGTCGGGTGTTGGCGGTGTTGTATCAGATTTTAATACACCTAAAAGAGGTGCAGTTAAAGAAATCTACAAAAAGCTTTTTGAAGAAATTCGCAAAGAAAAACAATACATAGCACATCTCTATCCGTTTGAAGAAAGCTATTACAGACAATTCGGTTATGAGGTTAGCGCGCAAAAGGCAACCTGGTCAATCCCCGCTGACCGCTTTGACAAAGCAAAAAGAGGCCAGAGCGTATACTACGACGGCTCCGATAAAATGAAGAACGATATAAAATCCGTGTACAATGAATTTTCAAAAGACAAAAATCTTATTATTTTAAAAGACGAAAACGACTGGCAAAAATTCTTTGAACAACACGCAGCGTATCAGGATAAGAGTAAGTTTGTTCATTACAACGAAAACGGCGTTGCAGACGCGTTTTTGGAATACACCATAAAGGAATACGACAACAAACCTCAGGATATGGAAATAACAACCCTGTGGTACACATCTATTGGTGCACTAAAGGGAGTACTATCATATTTTAATACACAAATTTCTTATTGCGACAGAGTGTTTGTACCGCTCAATGCAAATGTAGATATAAGTGCGTTTGTAAATTCAATGGGTGGCTTTGGTAAAAGAAACGTCGAAAGAACAATCGTAAACGGAGGCACAACCCGAATAGTCGATGTGGAAGAAATCCTTAAACTTGCCAATATAAAAGGCGAGGGCGAGGTGTGTATAAAAATAAATAATGATATTTATGCACCATGGAACAATGGTTGCTTTAAAGTAAAGTCCGGTAAGGTACGAGAGGTAATAAAAGGTGATTTTGTGCCTGATATCGAAATGGATATAAATGCATTTTCATCTGGTATCTTAGGAAGATATGATTTAGAGGGACTAAAAATATTCGACACTGTAAAAATAAATTCAAACGAAGAAAATCTAAAAAAGGTATTCTACTTAAAAACAGTCTGGATAGAAACGCATTTTTAATTTACATTGGAGGAAGTAATGATAGCAATAATAGATTACGGTGCAGGAAATCTGCACAGCGTAAAAAATGCGCTCGACTTTTTGGGTGCAGACAGTATTATAACAGGGGATAAAGACACAATCCTGAATGCCGAAAAGGTAATACTTCCCGGAGTCGGCTCATTTGGTGATGCAATGGAATCTCTTACAAAAAGCGGTCTCGACGAGGTCGTAAAAGAGGTTGCAAAAAAAGGCACACCGCTTTTGGGAATTTGTCTGGGACTTCAGCTTATGTTCGAAGAGAGTGAAGAAACACCGGGTGTAAAAGGTCTTGGTATTTTTAAGGGCAAGTCAGTGAGAATTCCCGATACAGGCTTAAAAATTCCCCATATGGGCTGGAATAATATCACAATCACAAAGGACAGTAAAATATTAGGTGATACAAAAAACAGTCCGTATGTCTATTTTGTTCATTCGTATTATATCGATACTCCGCAAAAGGATATAATCTCGGCATATACCGAATACGGTGCAAGGCTTGATATAGCGGTGGAAAAGGATAATATCTTTGCAACTCAGTTCCACCCCGAAAAAAGCTCCGATGCAGGAGGACAGATTTTAAGAAACTTCATAAGTATTTGAAAGGACAAGATATATAATGTACGCTAAGAGAATAATCCCATGTCTTGACGTAAATAACGGACGAGTTGTAAAGGGAGTAAATTTTGTTAATCTTATAGATGCAGGCGACCCTGTTGAATGTGCAAAGGTGTACGACAAAGCAGGCGCAGATGAGCTTGTATTTTTGGATATAACCGCCTCATCAGACGCGCGCGAAACTGTTGTGGATATGGTAGAGGCAGTAGCAAAGAGTGTGTTTATTCCGTTTACAGTAGGCGGCGGAATAAGAAGTGTAGAGGACTTTCGTAAGATATTAAACGCGGGCGCAGATAAAGTGTCGGTAAACAGTGCGGCAATAAAGAACCCCGAACTGATAAAAGAAGCGGCACAGAAATTCGGCTCACAGTGTGTGGTTTGTGCCATAGACGCAAAGCGAAGACCTGGTGGCGAGGGTTGGACAATATACCTAAATGGCGGCAGAGTCGATAC
>JAZNPJ010000153.1:0-1711 GCA_045589635.1 Clostridia bacterium | reverse complement strand
CGGCTACAGAGAAATTACAAGACCGTGGCAACTGCCTATGGGCCATCCCGACTGTTTAAAAACGCGCGAAGAGCTTTTAAATATTATGGATTTCTGGATGAATCTGGGCGCAAGCGGTTTCAGGGTAGATATGGCATCATCACTTGTAAAAGGCGACCCTGACGGAAGCGGTATAAGAGAATTGTGGCAATATTTAAAAACAGAATTTACATCAAGAAACCCTGACGGATTTTTGATTGCAGAATGGGGCGACCCGTCAAAGTCTATACCTGCCGGCTTCGATATTGACTTTATGCTGCAGTTTAACAACAAGGCATACACCACCCTCTTTAGACACGAAGAAGGCACTAATCAAACAACAGACTGGGTTGGACATAGTTATTTTAGGTCAAACGGCAAGGGCGATGCAAGAGATTTCTTTAGTTTCTATATGCCATTTTACGAAAAAACCAAGGACATGGGATATATCTCTATACCCACAGGCAACCACGATATGCCACGAATTTCCATGGGACGTGATATAACGGATTTAAAGATAGCTTACACCTTCTTATTAACAATGCCTGGTGTACCTACAGTTTATTACGGTGATGAAATAGGTATGCGATATGTAGAGGGATTATCCTCAAAGGAGGGTGGCTTTAACAGAACGGGCGCACGTACTCCCATGCAGTGGTCTAAAGATAAAAATTTAGGTTTCTCCGAGGCAGACGAAATATATATCCCCGTAGATACATCATATGATGCTCCTACTGTCGAAGAACAACTAAGCGACGAAAACTCACTTATTAACTACGTAAAAACTCTTATAAATTTAAGAAAAGAATGTCCGTCATTATGGGCAGATGCAGACTTTAAGCTATTGGAATGTGATTATCCGCTTGTATATTTAAGGGATAATATTATGATTGTAATTAACCCCAAAGACAGTTCTGTACAAAGACTTATTGGTGCAGATGCAACATATATTGCAGGGGTAAATGCAAAAATAAATAATGGTACATTGTCAATTTGGGGTAAAGGTGCCGCAATTATACAACTATAAAAAATATTAGTTCAAGACAGAGAGGACAATCTGTATAAATTCTATTGCTCAAACAGTTAAATCCTACGGATTTAAAACTCGCAGGTAACGAATTTATACAGACTGCCCTCTCTGCTTTTATGTGTTTAATCGCAATAAATTTTTAAAGAAATCCGCGCATATCAACTGCAAGCTTTTCCTCTAAATTTATAAGACGTTTGGTTATATCCTTTGATACCTCGTCAGCCGCTTTATATTTGTTAAGATATTTATTAAGCGATTTTACACCCATATTGCAACCGTCTGTCATAAGGTCTGCAATAGTTTTATCCGACTCATTTACTGCAAGCATTACATTTGTTTTCATCCACGACATTCCCTTGACCATAGCTGCAGGCTCTTTTCCCTCATCTTTATACTTATCCAAAAGCTCTTGTATTTCATCATCAAGCTTTTCGTGTTCGTTTTTACAATCGGTCAGGAGCTTTTCAAGTTCATTTTGACTTACGTTATCAAGTACCTCTTCTATTGATGAAATTCCCATCTTGACACCCGCATCACATTCTCTTAAAAGTTTTATAGTATCTTGTTCTACCATAACAAATCACCTCTGTATTAGTCTGCCACCAATACAGTAATTTATTCAATTTTCAGTTTTGCATATTAAATTTAGCATTGTGTGATATG
>JAZNPJ010000152.1:0-2980 GCA_045589635.1 Clostridia bacterium | reverse complement strand
CCTGCTTCAGCCTGCTTCATTCTGTGACTACCTTCAAATGCAAAAGGCTTTGTAACGATACCAACTGTAAGGATACCTCTGTCCTTTGCAATTTCAGCAATAATTGGAGCAGCACCTGTACCTGTTCCGCCACCCATACCGGCAGTAACAAATACCATCTCTGCATCTTTAACTACATTCTTAATTTCGTCTTTTGTTTCCTCAGCAGCTTGTCTGCCAACTTCAGGCTTTGCACCTGCGCCAAGTCCGTTTGTAAGCTTTGCGCCAATTTGCAATACTGTTGATGCTTTTACATTTGATAATTGTTGAGCATCTGTATTTACACAAATAAACTCTGCCTTGTTAACGCCTGCCTCAATCATACGGTCAACAGCGTTGTTACCGCCACCGCCGATTCCGACAACCTTAATTCTTGCGCCTTCCAAAACATTGTTTTCTTCTAAATCAATAGGCATAACGCTCATTTATATATCCTCCTTCGTGGTTTTGAATTTCATAATTATCGTATCATAATACTATATACTATCATTTTACTATTTTTTTGCAAGTAATTCAATACTTTTTCATAAAATTGTCTTAAAAAAATATAAAAAATATTTACCTGTTTTTTGGTTAAAATACACAAAAACAGTGTTTTTGCATTAGATGAAGTCAATAAAAACACAAAATATGACAAAAATCATTCTGTTACTCAATTTATAACAACTAAAATTAAACTTATATGTACACAAAAGCCTTGAATAATATTGACAAAAAAGCATAATTGTTGTATAATTATTGGGTATATTATTTTACGAGGTGAAAAAAATGGCAATGACAATGACTCAAAAGGTTCTTGCTAATGCTGCCGGACTTGACAGTGTTAAAGCAGGAGACTTGATTATGGCGGATTTAAGCTTGGTTTTGGGTAATGATATTACATCTCCTGTTGCAATAGGTGAGTTTGACAAAATAGGCTCAAAATCAGTGTTTGATAAAACAAAAGTTGCACTTGTGCCTGACCACTTTACACCAAATAAGGATATAAAGTCAGCACAACAGTGTCTTACAGTAAGAAATTTTGCAAAATCTCAGGATATCCTAAATTATTTTGAGGTTGGCGAAGTAGGTATAGAACATGCACTACTACCCGAAAAGGGACTTGTTGTAGCGGGTGATGTAGTTATTGGTGCAGACTCACATACTTGTACATATGGTGCTTTGGGCGCATTTTCAACCGGTGTAGGCTCAACTGATATGGCGGCAGGTATGGCTACAGGTAAGGCATGGTTTAAAGTTCCTGAGGCAATAAAGTTTAATCTAACAGGAAAATTGAATAAATATACAAGTGGCAAAGACTTGATTTTACATATTATTGGAATGATTGGTGTTGACGGTGCTTTGTATAAATCTATGGAATTCACTGGCGAGGGTATGCACACTCTTACTATGGACGACAGATTTACCATTGCTAATATGGCTATTGAGGCAGGCGCTAAAAATGGTATATTTGAAGTTGATGACTTGACTATTGAGTATATGAAGGAACACTCGACTAAGGAATATAAAGTATTTAAAGCAGATGAGGATGCTGAGTATTGCCAGGTTATAGATATAGACCTATCCAAGGTACCTCATACAGTTGCTTTCCCACATCTTCCTGAGAATGCAAGAACTCCACAAAACTGGGGAGATGTTGATATTGACCAGGTTGTTATCGGCTCTTGTACAAACGGAAGAATTTCTGATTTAAGACGTGCTGCTGAGATTTTAAGAGGCAAACACGTCAAAAAGGGAATAAGAGTAATTGTTTTCCCTGCAACACAAAAAATTTACCTCGAGGCATTAAAGGACGGCACACTATCAACTCTCGTTGAGGCGGGTTGTGTAATTTCTGCACCTACATGCGGTCCATGCCTTGGCGGTCATATGGGAATATTGGCACAAGGTGAGAGATGTGTTTCTACAACCAACAGAAACTTCCTTGGTCGTATGGGACATATCGAAAGCGAAGTATACCTCGCAAGTCCTGAGGTTGCTGCTGCAAGTGCAATTACAGGTAAAATAACTGCTCCTGAGGAGGTAATGTAATGAAAGCAAATGGTAAAGTAATAAAATACGGCGATAATATAGATACAGACGTAATAATTCCTGCAAGATACTTAAATACATCTTCACCCGAAGAATTAGCAGCGCGCTGTATGGAGGATATTGATACATCATTTGTAGGTAGAGTTCAAAAAGGCGATATTATGGTTGGCGGTGCAAACTTTGGTTGCGGTTCATCAAGAGAGCATGCACCAATAGCTATTAAGGCAAGCGGAATTTCGTGTGTTATTGCAAAGGATTTTGCAAGAATTTTCTTTAGAAATTCAATAAATATCGGATTACCGATATTAGAATGTCCTGAAGCCTCTGCAGATATCGAAGAAAATGACGAGGTTGAAGTTGACTTTGACTCGGGCATAATAACCAATAAGACAAAGAATAAGACATATCAAGCGGTTGCATTTCCACCATTTATGCAAGGTATTATAAATGCCGGCGGTCTTGTTGAATACATTAAGAAAAACAACTGATAGTAAAAGGAGTAATTACAATGGCAGAGTTTAATATAGCAACAATTCCCGGCGACGGAATTGGCCCCGAAATTGTTGAGGGTGCAATAATAGTTCTAAGAGCTGTTGAAAAAAAGTTTAATCATAAATTTAATTTTACCGAAGTTTATATGGGCGGTTGCGCTATCGATAAGTTTGGCGATCCGCTACCTCAGGAAACTATTGATATATGCAAAAAATCTGACAGTGTTCTTTTGGGTGCAGTTGGCGGACCGAAATGGGACAGCTCCCCGAAACGTCCGGAAGCAGGCCTTTTAGGAATAAGAAAAGAGTTAGGCTTATATTCAAATTTAAGACCATCAATTTTAAAACCTCAGTTAAAGGATGCATCTCCGCTAAAAGACAGTAAGTTAGAAAATGGCCTTGATGTAATGGTTGTAAGA
>JAZNPJ010000151.1:0-3311 GCA_045589635.1 Clostridia bacterium | reverse complement strand
GCAGAGCTTTATATCCTTTATTTTTGTGAATGTCTCGCAGTCGATAATCGACACATCCGCCGCCACATAGTCCACATCGGCACGCTGCGATGGCAGGAAGTTGTTGATATATAGCGTCTTGCCATCCTTTGATAGCGACGCGGCACAAGGCTCACGCAACACCTTCACCTCACGCAGTAGCTCGCCCGAAGTGGCATCCACCTCGCTTACGGTTGCCTTGTAGCGGTTGCAGATGTAGATTTTCTTGCCGTCGTGGCTCACCACAGGGGCGCACGCACCCATACCAACCTTGGTGGTAAAGAGGGTTTTCCTCTCGCCCACAAGGCTCACGCAATGAAGCTCTCCGCTTGCCTCGCTGCAGGTCACATAGGCTCTATCGCCATAGGTCGCCACACCCGTAGCGGGCATAGCCAACTCCCACGATTTTAGTAGTTTACCCTCGCTGGAAATCATCCTCAACTCCTGCGTTCCCTTGTTGGCGAGCAGAATGTTACCCTGCTCACTTATGGCAATATCGGCAGTGTAATGGGGTTTTATGTTGGTACGCTCCGCCGCCGAAAAGAGAATCGTGAGCGACAAAACGAGCGGGATAAGCATCAAAAATCGTTTCATACGAGCTAAAATTTTAGGGCTTAACAGTAAAAATTCAGTTTTTCTGTTAAAAAAGTTTTTAGGTTGCCGTGGATATACTCCACCCCTACAAAGTTACAAAATTATTCTCTACTGTAAAAGGTTTTTGGGAAAATAATGAGACATAAAAAGAGTGGCTGGGATGGGTTTATATCTCAAGCCACTATTCATAATTTACCTAATAGATTGGGATGATTATCCCGATACTTTTTGCTCCTGAAATCACTTTTATATGTTTTATCCTTGTTATAATGGATATGGTGTACACCTTTTAAGTAATTTATATTGTGGATGTGAAAGTTGTAATCCTTGTTATAATGGATAAGGTGTACACCAATAACATTTAATTTTTTACTTCTATGGAAAGTTGTAATCCTTGTTATAATGGATAGGGTGTACACCTGACAAGAGCTTGGGATAAACAATCTTCAAGTTGTAATCCTTGTTATAATGGATAAGGTGTACACCGTGTAATCCATAAAATATTGAAAATTAATCACTTTTGATGATATTAACTTTAAAAAAACATGGATAAAAGTTGATTTCAGGACTTCAAAGAACATTTTTTCGATTTCAATAAACAAATTTAATAATAATTTTTTAAGAAAAGAAAGAGTTGAAAAAGATTTTTAAATGTGTATAAAATATTTCTCTCACCAATAATATAAGGACATTATAAGAAACAATGAGGGATAAAATAAGAAACCTGCCTGACAATATTTGTCGGGCAGGCTCGTGGTTAGAAGATAGTATATTACTTGTGATACTTTCGGTGATGACCACAATACTTACAATAAGAGAGCTTGTATACCTCCTGATGTTGAATTGGCTTAAAACCAGGACAGCTACATCCTACCGTATAAGAGCAGTGCTTACCCTCACAAGTTCCATCGGCGTGCAGTTCAGTTGTTGTATCAAGGCGTGAGGAGAATGAACACAAGCTAACAATTGCAATAGCAGATACAGCCAAGGTTGAAATAGCATAAATCATCTTTTTCATAACTCTATACCCTAATTCGTGTCGGGCGCAACTTTATTATTAAGTTTATATTTTGATTAGATTTTAGACAGTAATATTAAGGCTTTTCGGTTAGTTTCTAACAGTTTTTGTTACAGTTCCCTTGCCATAACAGAATGAACATCTGCTTTTTATGCGTCGGCTTTCTCCGCCACCCATATAGATAGTACGATAGTTGTATCCATCATCACAATGCTCACAATCAACAGTCTCTTTATGGTAGTCGTTTACTGTTTGTGGTGTAACATAAACACCATCATATGTGACCACGCCCTGCATTTGTTGCAATGGATTGTTCATCAACTGATTTGCAGCCGCTGCAGCCTGTTGTCTGTAATAATTAAGGATCTGCGCCTGCATCATAGCATTCTGCATACTAATAGCATTCTCGCGCTGTTGCATTTGATAAGACCAAGCAATGCTACCAGGTCCATAGTCCAGAAGATAATTCTGAGACATTGCTGTCGCAATACTGCAAAAAGAGACTACAAACAATACAAATAGCTTTTTCATAATTCCATACCCTTATTTGTGTCGGGCGCAACTTTTAATTGTTGTATTTAATTGAACTTTCTACTCTTTATGAAACAAACATCAGGAAAGTAACCCCCTAAATCATATTTTTTTAATTTTTACTGCATTTTTTTACTATCCCTGTCATTTTTGCCAATTGCCACAGACTTTGCAGGCTGCTAATGCTCTTGGTGAGTCTTTTCGCCGCTGAAGTATTAGTTTTTCCTGAGATAAAATCGAGTATAGGCTCCCCGCATTTGGTTTTATAATTTTGCTTCATCTTAATTGTAGTTTATACTTTGCTTAGATAGAGTCCTGCAAAGTATAATTTCTATCATCAGTAAGCGTTATAGAACTCAACAAACTGCACTATGGCTCTGTGCTTGATGTTGTAAACATTGGCTGCCGAGGTGTTGAGTTTAGCCGCCACCTCATCGGCATCATACCCCTCAACAAGCATCCACTGAAGCACCTGAACATATCGCTTGTTGGGCATTCTATCAAAAGTAGTGTTTACATCCATTGCGATTTCTGTAGCAAGGTTATCGGATGTATTGCCTACTTTGATGTCTGTAATATCAAGCGCACCTTTACCCAGCAGACGCTCACGCTGTTTGAGAAAATATCGCCAGGTAATGCGTGTTACCCAAGAGCAAAGGCTGCAACCATTAATACCAGCGAAAGTATCCAACTTATGCCAATTATCTTTTGACAGGTAGATGAATAGCTCGTTTACCAACTCATCATAATCGACATTTCCCTCCAATAATGAGTACTTAATGTCATTGAGAAGATAGCTACAAAGACCATAAAAAAATAACTCTGTAATATGGTTGTCAGCTTTTTTCAATCCTGTTATATACTCTGCATCGGAAATCTTTTTCCATATGTTGCTGCTTATAGTTCTCATATCGGTTAATTTTATCTTTTAACCTTTATGAGGATAATTGGGAGAAAGTAACCTACAAAGTGAAATTATTTTTCGGACAATTTATTTTTCAGGTATTCTGCTGCGAAACAAAGTGTTTTCAGCATATGCAGAAGCATTGAATGCAAATCATTCTCGCCATCATATTTGTGGTCGTAGTTAATGGAAATACTTCCGTTGCCTAATGTGACAACCTTTACATACTTAACCTCTCTGTTGGTT
>JAZNPJ010000150.1:0-2794 GCA_045589635.1 Clostridia bacterium | reverse complement strand
TTAAATTTTAATAAGCATAAAATTTATAAGATAATAAAATAAAAATATATATAAAAAATCAGTACTATACTGATTTTTTTATATGCATAAAACAAATTGACAAAACATAGTTTTAATGCTACAATACAATAGTTAAATTATACAAGGAATTTATATTTATGAATAAAACAAATATACGATTATCAGACCATTTTACATACAAAAAATTACTGAGGTTTACAATTCCGTCTATCGCAATGATGGTATTTACGTCAATATACGGTGTTGTAGACGGTTTTTTTGTGTCTAATTTTGTTGGCAAAACATCATTTGCAGCAGTTAATCTTATTATGCCTTTTTTGATGATTTTAGGTACTATCGGATTTATGTTTGGCACGGGAGGAAGTGCACTTGTATCAAAAACATTAGGTGAGGGTGATACACCAAAGGCAAACCGAATATTTTCTATGATTGTTTTTATTTCGATTGCATTGGGAATTATGTTATGTGTACTTGGAATTGTTTTTATAAGACCTATAGCAACTCTTTTAGGTGCAGAGGGTAAACTTCTTCAAAACTGTGTTACATATGGCAGAGTTATTTTGATTGCACTCCCCGCATTTGTATTGCAAATAGAGTTTCAGAGTTTTTTTATTACAGCTGAAAAGCCCCAATTAGGGCTTTTTGTTACAGTACTCTCAGGCGTTACGAATATGATACTAGACGCTCTTTTGGTAGGTGTTTTTTCACTCGGCCTGCCGGGCGCAGCGATTGCTACGGGAATAAGCCAGATAGTCGGAGGAACAATACCCCTTATATATTTCTCCCGCAAAAATTCGAGTCTTTTAAAGCTCACAAAAACAAACATCGATACCAAAGCACTTATAAAAACCTGTACCAACGGTTCGTCCGAAATGATGACTAATATATCATTATCATTTATAAGTATGATTTTTAACTTTCAGCTTATGAAGTATGCAGGCGAAAATGGTATTGCGGCATATGGTGTTCTTATGTATGTAAACTTTGTATTTGTATCCGTATTTATTGGATACTCTGTCGGCAGTGCACCTGTAATAGGCTACCACTATGGTGCAGAAAACAAAAGTGAACTACATGGGTTATTACAAAAGAGTAATGTTGTTATTGCATTTTTTGCGATAATTATGTTCTTTGCCGCAAAACTTTTGGCACGACCGTTTTCTCTTATGTTTGTAGGCTATGATGAGGGGCTTGTTGCACTTACGTGCAGAGCATTTTCTATATATGCATATTCATTCCTTTTTGCAGGCTTTGCTATTTTTACATCAAGCTTTTTTACTGCTTTAAATAACGGTCTTGTTTCAGCACTTATATCCTTTTTACGAATATTGCTTTTTCAATGTATAAGCGTTCTGACACTGCCATTGATATTTGGTATAGACGGTATATGGATATCAGTAACAGTTGCAGAAATATTAGCAGTTTTACTGTCTGTCTTTTTCCTTGTTACACAAAGAAAAAAATACGGATATTAACATAAATTTTTTATCTCATAATTCACCGACAATATTCATATATTTTAGAAGAAAGGTCGGTGGAATTTTTGAAGGATTATATAGAAAAACGAGCAATAGAGCTTGCCAGGTACATAACAGAGCATAATACAACAGTCAGAAAGACTGCAAAGGTTTTTAATATCTCGAAAAGCACAGTTCACAAAGACGTTCACGAACGACTGTTAAAGATAAATCCGCAACTTTACACCGAAACAAAAAGGGTTCTTGACACCAACAAAGCGGAACGACATATACGCGGTGGTCTGGCAACTAAAAACAAGTATCGCATACAAAGAGAATTAAAAAAAACTATCTCATAAAGTACGGGGTTAATAAGGAAGTATGTTCCGCAAAATTAGAAATAGTCTTGCGGAATTTCCTTTTTATCGGGAATAAACTCTTTTTGCGGAGTAAATTCACCGATGAAATTAAATATAATCTGTATCTTTTGTACTCTGTGTCCGCTTGATTTGTCGGGAGCGTGAACAATAATTTTCTTAACAAATTCATTTACGATTGTCGGTGTTAATTCTTTAATGCCGACATATTTTTTGACGATTTCGTGAAACTGTTTGAAATCAATTTGTTGCCTGTCAAAATTGTTTGTTTCTTCTTCAAAAACTTTAATTTGTTTTTGTAATTCTGCCTGTTCGGTTTCGTATTCAGCAGACAGTTTCAAAAATCTTTCGTGAGATATTGCACCCGAAATATCGTCCTCGTAAATTCTCTTGAAAATCTTGTCAAGCTCCGTTATTCTTTTTTGAAATTTTGCTATTTGCTTTTTCTTGTTTTGTATCTCTTTTGACTGCTCGTCCAACTGTTTTTTTGCCACAAGATTGAAAAAATTATCTGCATTATCATACATCATTGCAGTAACCTCGAAAATCTGACTTAAAACAATTTTCTTTAAGGTTTCCTCACGGATAAAATGAACAGTGCAGCTACCTGTATTTCCTTTGTATTGCGAACATCTATAATGTTCTTGTGTGCTGTCAAATCTTTTGCAAGTGGCAAAGTGTAATTTGCTGCCACAGTCAGCGCAGAATATCAATCCTGAAAATAAGCCTTGTTTATTAGTTTTTGTATTCCGTCTTTTGTTTTGCCTTAACTCCTGCACTCGTTCCCATTGTTCTTTTGAAATGATAGGCTCTTGTGTATCATAGAAAATCGCCCAATTTTCTTTTGGATTGTCTAATTTCTTTTTGAGTTTATAAGACTTTGTATATGTCTTAAAATTTGCAGTACAGCCTGTGTATTCCATTCGCTCTAAAATATGT
>JAZNPJ010000149.1:0-12376 GCA_045589635.1 Clostridia bacterium | reverse complement strand
AAATAATAGGCTCAACAGTTGTTGAACAACGATAACATTCACCAACGTTGTGAGTATGGTCTTCTACCTTTACAAGCAAGCCTAATTCATCAAGGTCTTTAATCATTGCCTTTCTTGCATCGTAGCGGTCCATACCCTCGTATTTGCCGCCATAGTGGTTGATTGTTGCATCATCGTTCATAACCTTTATCTGTTCAAGATTATGTCTTTGACCCACTTCGAAGTCGTTAGGGTCATGAGCAGGTGTTATTTTAACACAACCTGTACCAAAGTCTTTATCAACATACTCATCAGCAATAACAGGTATTTCTCTGCCTACAAGAGGGAGTACAAGATTTTTGCCAACAAGGTCTTTGTATCTTTCGTCTTCGGGATTTACAGCAACTGCCACATCACCTAAAAGAGTCTCGGGACGTGTTGTTGCAATCACTACAAAGCCATCGCTATCTTTTATTGGATATTTAATATGCCAGAAATGTCCTGCTTGCTCTTTGTGCTCAACCTCTGCATCGGAAAGAGCGGTTATACAGTGAGGGCACCAGTTTATTATTCTTGAACCCT
Organism: Clostridia bacterium; assembly: GCA_045589635.1. Taxonomy (GTDB): domain Bacteria; phylum Bacillota; class Clostridia; order UBA1381; family UBA1381; genus Ornithomonoglobus_A. Next base: position 11,815 of record JAZNPJ010000149.1, on the reverse strand, counting down.
GATATATAAGTCCTTTGTTATATAAATTAACAAAAACTTCTTTAACTGCCTTTGAGCAACCCTCATCCATTGTAAAGCGTTCTCTGTCCCAATCACAAGAAGAACCAATCTTTTTAAGTTGGTTTATTATTCTTCCGCCATATTGATTTTTCCAGTCCCATACACGCTCTAAAAACTTTTCGCGACCTAAATCGTAACGGGTAAGTCCCTCGTTTACTCTAAGGTTTTCTTCAACTTTAATCTGTGTAGCAATTCCGGCATGGTCTGTACCTGGCACCCATAAAGCCTCAAAGCCTTTCATTCTCTTGTAACGGATAAGAATATCCTGCAATGTTTCGTCAAGGGCATGGCCCATGTGAAGCTGACCTGTTACATTTGGGGGAGGGATAACTATTGTAAAAGGTTTTTTATCCTTGTTTACTTTTGCGTGGAAATATTTTTTCTCTACCCATGTGTTATATATTCTTTCCTCAAATGACGCGGGGTCATAAGTTTTTGCGATGTTGTTTGCATCTTCCATTTATATATTCTTCCTTTCAGTTATTATATGTTAAATTTTTGATAAAAACACAAGCAAAAAAGCCAAAACAGCGATTGCAAGTGCAATAAACTTCGTCCTCAGAATTTTATCCTGAGAAGGGGAGTCTATTTTAAAAAATGTTGTTAAAAACCATTTGACTCGAAAATTCAGCGCAATAGCAATAAATGCTAAAACTATGGCAATTATTTTAATTATCAAGGTTATCTCTCCTTAAAAAATTATATATTTATACATTATATAATTATATCACACAAGTAGTTTTTTTTCAATATGTAATTTACATATTTTTGTCGATAATAGAAAAAAAGCGCAAAAAGCAGGTCATAACAATTTTGTTATGACCTGTGTATTTTATTTGATGTACAAAATTATAATATTAACAGCCGCCCAGACCAAAGCTTATAGAAAGTGCTTCGTTGACATTCACCATAAGCTCGTCGTCCAGGCAACCGATTTTTTCTCTTAAACGTTTTTTATCTATTGTCCTGATTTGCTCTAATAATATCACAGAATCCTTATTAAGTCCGTACTCTTTTGCGCATAGTTCAATGTGTGTAGGCATTTTAGCTTTGTTTATGCGGCTTGTAATAGCCGCTGCAATAACTGTTGGACTGTATTTATTGCCAATGTCATTCTGAATTATGAGCACAGGTCGAATACCGCCTTGTTCACTGCCTACAACGGGACTTAAATCAGCGTAATAAATATCTCCTCGTTTTACTATCACAATTTACTCACACTCCGTCAGTTTTTCTTCACAATGCTTCAAACAATCATTGTCAGCATCCAAACAAGTTTGTGCTAATTCAAGATTTATATCCGCCATTTCTTTATAGCCGTTTTTAAGAGCATTTATAAGCTCTTTACCGGCTTTTTTGTTTTGTGACAAAGCAATCAGGCTCCTTTCTTGTTTTCCGTAAACTATACAAGATAGTTTAGTGTCTTCACCGTCCTTTCGTTTTTGATATAAACTCTCGGAATACGTTTAGAAACTATGCAAACAATTTCGTAATTGATTGTGTCAAGTCTTTTTGCACAATCATCGGTTGTTATGCCCTCATGTCCAAAAAGGATTACTTCATCACCTTTATGAATATTATGGACATTTGTTGCGTCAATCATACATTGGTCCATACAAATTCTACCAATGATGGGAGCAAATTCTCCACTCTCTAGCATAACCATGCCATTATTTGCATTTTTTCTGATATATCCGTCAGCATAACCGATTGAAATAGTAGCTACTTTTGTCTTTGTATCGGTTATGTACTCTTTACCGTAGCTTACACCTCTGCCGGCTTCAACTTCTTTTATCATAGTAATTCGTGATTTTAGTGTCATGACAGGTTTTAGGGGTAATTTTAATTTATCAACCTCATCAGAGGGGTATAGACCATATAGAATAATACCCGGTCTTACCATATCAAGATGCATATTTGGGTATTTGACTACTGCAGCACTGTTGCAAATATGCTTGATTGGAATATAAATTCCTTTAGAACTTAGCGAATCAACAACTGACATAAAGCGCTCAAATTGAAGTTCTGTATAACCTGAATCCACCTCATCAGAGGTTGAGAGATGAGAAAATATTCCCTCTGTAATAATATTCGGGAGAGAATAAATTTTAGCAATTTCATCAATTATTTTGTCGTTATTTTTAGTAACAACAAAACCAATACGGGTCATACCTGTATCAAGCTTTATGTGAATTTTTGCTTTTTTATTTAGTTTTAGTGCTGTCTGGGATAATTTGTTTGCAAAATCAAAATCTGATACGGTACTTATTATATTGTAATTTATTATATCCTCAACATCATCAAAATCACAAATGCCAAGTATCATAATAGGAACATCTATACCTTCGTGGCGTAGTTGTATTGCCTCATCAAGAGTTGCTACCGCTAATCTGTCAGCACCGTTTTTTAAAAATATTTTGGACATTTCCAAAAATCCATGTCCGTATGCATCTGCTTTTACTGTTGCCATAATCTGGGCATTTTTGTTTGTTATGGCACGGATGTTTTGCATATTCTTTGCCGCAGCATCAATATCAATTTCTGCCCATGCGCGATATTTTTTATTTACTATACTTATAATAACACACTTTCTTTCATTTTTCCAGCTGTAATATTTGGTTATAGGCATTGGGAATACAATTAAGTATACTGCTTGCAATAACACTTTCCTCGCCATATTTACTGCTTGCAACATCGCCGCATATGCCGTGAAGATACACAGCCATAGCGCAAGCTATGTGAGAATTAACCCCTCTTGATATAAAAGAAGCAACCATTCCTGCAAGTATGTCGCCGCTGCCTCCTGTAGCTAAGCCCGGATTGCCTGTAATATTAATATATTGCATTCCGTCTTTTGAGGTTACAATGGTACGACTACCTTTTAGAATTAAAGTTACGCCATACTTTGTTGCAAAGTCATAAGATGCTTTAACTCTGTTTTTTTCAATCTCATTTAAGGATAGTCTTGTCAGTCTTGAAAATTCAACAGAGTGGGGGGTTAATGTAATATTACTTTTGGAATTATTTAATATATTTATATTTTTTGCTATGCAATTTATGGCATCTGCATCTAAGATTAAGGGTATAGTAGATGTTAAAATTAACTTTTCGACTAATTTTTGTGCATCATCACTCGTACCCATACCAGGACCAATAAGAATTGCATTGCAATTTTTTGCTTTTTCTAAAATATCATCAGCACAATCATATGCAATATGACCGTCAATGGATTTTAGGGGAAATGTCATAGTTTCGGTTGTTTTAGCCTCCAGTATGTCATTTACACAATCGGGTATTGCCAAAGTTACAAGCCCGTTGCCACAAAGCATTGCAGCTTGTGAGGACAGATAAGCGGCACCTGTCAAACCCTTTGAAGCACCTACGATAAGAAGCTTTCCATAGTCGCCCTTATGCGAGTTGTTTCTTCTCTTTGGCATATTTTGTATAAACAGCTCGTTGTCAATTATATCTATAGTTGCACCGACTGAATTTGAAATATAATCAGGTATTGATATATCAACACACTTTATTTCACCCGTAAAGTCCGCGGCGGGATACATCAGTAAACCAACCTTGTAGTGAGCAAGTGTAACAGTTTTGTTAGCTTTAATACATGTTGTGCATACTTCTCCCGTATCGGAATTTATTCCACTGGGTACATCTACCGAAAGAGTGTATCCTGAATATGTGTTTATATTGTCTATAACCCATGCATACTCGTCTTTTAAAGCTCCTTTTATTCCGGTTCCTAATATTGCATCAATAACCATATCGCAAAGGGGGATAGTGGTGGCAAAATTGAAGTTACTGTCAATATTAACAATATGTGCATTCATATTCCTGAGAATTCTAAAATTAGTAAGAGCATCGCCTTTAAAGGAATTTTCACTTAAGGTATATACATCTACTAATGCACCGTTGTTAATTAAATGTCTTGCTATAGCAAAGCCATCACCACCATTATTTCCATTTCCGCAAAATACAGAAAATCTTTTGTCTTTAATGGTTGTAAGAGTGTTTTTTATTTCATTTACGCAAGACAGGGCGGCATTTTCCATAAGAACAATGCCGGGAATTGCGCATACGTTCATTGCCGCTTCATCAATTTGCCGCATTTGATGTGCAAAACAAGCCTTCATTTATATAGCCTTTCTGTTTAAATAAAAACATTTCTTGGGTTAAATTTATATATATTTTCTAACATTCTTGATGTTGGTTCAAATAATATAATCTGCCTTTCGCCCTCTGTCATTACCGAAACAAAATATACATTTGTTTTGTCTGCGGTATTTGATGTATAATCAAGTTTTTTGACTGATGTATCCTTTAATAATCTGTTGTGCTCATTATCATTTATATTTGCGACTATCTCTGCCTTTTTAAAGTCAAAGCTTGCAAGACGTGTTCTTTTCTTCTTTGCGGCAATTTTGTCGATATCAAATTCGCTGTTTGTAAGAATATATTCAAATTCTACACTTCTCTGAGATATAAAAATGTACGCAAAATACCATACAACCGCAAAAAGCAAAGACCAGATACCCATAAAATCGGGAATAATCATACATCCTATAAAAAAGGCACCAAATGATAATATAAATGCTGAGATTATGAGCAGTACAATAATTAAAAAATCTTTTTTATCTTTTTTTCTTTTAATAAGGTATTCTATAAAGACATCAGACATCATAATAGTTCAATCTCCTTTATTTTATCATACATCGCTCTTAGTGCTCTGCCACGATGGCTTATTGAATTTTTCTCCTCAGGAGAAGCAAGCGCAAAGCTTATTTGTAGTTCGTCGGAAAAAAATACAGGGTCATAACCAAATCCGTTTTCACCCTCAGGCTCAAACAAAATTTTTCCTAAAACCTCGCCATGAGATACAAACTCACGTCCGTCGGGAGTAACAAGAGCCACACAACACATGAATTTTGCTGCTCGGTTTTCTACATTTTCCATTTCGGATAACAGTTTATTGATTTTTTGTAAATCGCTTGCGTCAGGACCTGCATATCTTGCACTGTATACACCGGGTCTGCCGTTAAGTGAATCAACACATAAACCACTGTCATCGGCAATTACAATATCATCACACAACATAGAAACTGCTCGTGCCTTTATAAGAGCATTTTTTTCAAAAGTATCACCTGTTTCTTCAACATCAATATCTATGTTGGCTTCTTCTTGAGTAATTACTTCTAAACCAAGTTCAGCAAATATTTTTGCAATTTCTTTTACCTTGCCCTGGTTTTTGGTTGCAACTATAATTTTCATTTTATGATTCATAGCCTTTCCGCATTTAAATTTCGCAATTATAACCCAAATCAAATGCTTTGATATTTACATCTAAAAACTTTGCAGGTACAGTGCTCTTTAAAACATTTAACCATGTTTCTCTGGCGATAGACATGCTTTTTGCCAATACACCAATAAGAACTACATTGACCGCCTTAATGTTTCCTGCTTCTTTTGCAAGCGAAAGGGCGTCAACTGCAACTAAGTTGATTTTACTGTTAAGCTTTTCTACAATGTTTTTTGGATACTCCATTGCACCTGTAATAACGGGCATTGGATTCATCTGCTGAGTATTTGCAATCATTTTGCCGTCTTTTTTTAAGAATGGCATTGCTCTGTATGCCTCAAGTTCTTCAAATGCAAGTATTAAATCTGCCTCGCCTTTATCAATAATAGGGGAGTATACTTTCTCGCCATATTTAACATATGTAACAACACTTCCGCCTCTTTGGCTCATTCCGTGAACTTCGCTTACTTTAACATCAAAGCCCTCTTCTATTGCAACATTACCTAAAATTCTGCTTGCAAGGAGAGTACCCTGACCGCCTACACCTACTATCATTATATTCATTGCCATCAGTCCTCCTTTTTGATTGCACCAAACGGACATACATTTGTACATAATCCGCATCCGTTACATTGAGTTGTATCAATTTTTATATTTTCACCGTCAAATGATATTGCAGGACATCCAAGCTTCATACATATTTTACATTTTTTGCAATTCTCTGTAATTTTACAATGTCCGCTATATTTTACGCTCTTTAAAAGTGCGCAAGGTCTTTGAGCTATAATAACTGATACCTCATCTGCCTCAAGTTCTGTCTTTACAACTTCCTCAAAGTTTTTAACATCAAACGGGTCAGCAACAACAACTCGCTCAACGCCGACTGCCTTACATAGTGTTATAAGGTTAACCTGCTTTGTTTCTTCGCCTCTTATTGTGTAGCCTGTTGTAGGATTATCCTGATGACCTGTCATACCTGTTATTGAGTTATCAAGTATTAAAACAGTGTTATTTCCCTTGTTGTATACCATATCCACAAGACCTGTTATACCGCTGTGCATAAATGTAGAGTCGCCTATTACAGAAACAACCTTTTTAGAAAAATCCTTGCCTCTTGCCTTTACCATTCCGTGAGCGGCACTGACTGATGCGCCCATACAGATTGTAGTATCAACACTTTGTAATGGCGGCGTAGCTCCTAAGGTGTAACAACCTATATCACCTGAAACGACAACCCCAAGCTTTTTAAGCACATAGAATGTACCTCTGTGCGGACAACCTGCACACATTACGGGCGGACGTACAGGAATTGCTTCTTCCGGAGAAGAAAATTCTGACAGGTCTTTTCCTAAAACAACACTTGCAATCATTGACGGTGTATATTCGCCAAGTAATGTAAATTTGTCTTTACCAATAACATTTATACCAAGGGCTTTGCAGTGGTCCTCGATTACGGGGTCAAGCTCCTCAACTACATATACAGCATCATAATTTTTAGCAAACTCAATAATCTTTTTCTCGGGCAGGGGATATACCATACCAAGCTTTAGATAATCAACATTATCTCCTAATGCTTCTTTTGCGTATATGTATGAAATTCCTGAAGAAATAATGCCAATCTTAGAACCGTTCTTCTCTATGGTGTTAAATTCATCTGTTTCAGCAAGCTCTTTTAGTGCCAAAATTCTGTCTTCAACCACAACGTGTCTGCCACGTGCATTTCCTGGCATCATTACATATTTTTGCGGATTTTTATCGTAATCCTTGATTTTATAGTCTACCTTTTCGTTTTCTTCGACAAGGCTTTGTGAGTGTGATACTCTTGTTGAAAGTCTTAAGAAAATGGGAGTATCATACTTTTCTGAAATCTCGTATGCTTTTTTTGTATATTCCTTACATTCACCGCTGTCGCAAGGCTCAAGCATTGCAATTTTTGACGCTTTTGCATAGTGTCTTGAATCTTGTTCGTTCTGAGATGAGTGCATTCCAGGGTCATCGGCAACACACAAAACAAGACCGCCGTTCACTCCTGTGTAGCTAACTGTAAAAACGGGGTCTGCCATTACATTAAGACCAACGTGTTTCATACACGACATTGCTCTTGCGCCTGCAATAGAAGCACCTATAGCAACCTCGGCGGCAACCTTTTCGTTTGGTGCCCATTCAACATAAATATCTTCGTATTTTACAATATTTTCGGTTATTTCAGTACTTGGTGTACCGGGATATGATGAAACTACTGTTACACCCGCTTCGTAAGCGCCTCTTGCAACAGCCTCATTTCCAAGCATAAGCTTTTTCATAGAAATTCTTCCTTTCGTTGTATATTGATATAATTTTATCAAAATATAGCAAAAAAGTCAATAGTATTGCAAAAACATATTGATTTTCCACCTAAAATATTACAAAAAAATATGCATTCTTTTTTAAGAATGCATATATGATTTTTTTATTTATAAAAGTTATGAAATAATCAATTTGAATGCAATGTTTCCATTTACAATACCGCCTAAGGAACTATCGAATTTAATTCCTTCATTTGACAAAATAGCAAAGAACTCTCTGGCATCTTCTTCTGTCATAAGGTAGACGTCGCCTTTGTTTTCTTTTGAATATTCGATTATAAGACCTTTTACGCGCTCTATATCCATTTGAGAAAGCTTAAGATAGTTAGAAGTGTTCTCAAAATCATACGCTGATGAAAAATTATTATGTTGTGAATTTTTTGTGTCTTTGCTTGGAAGCTCATAATTGCTTGCAGGCATTACATAATTATGTTCATCAGAGGCGGGTGTGGGGGTGATAGTTTGAGTAGTTAGCGGTTCAACAGGTGCAGTGGTTGCAACAGGTATCTGTTGATTTACAGGCTCCTTTGTAGGAGCGGGAGCTACTGTGGCACGGTTATTGACCGGAGCAGAAGTTGCCGGAGTAACATTTTGTACTGTGGCAGGTGTTTGCGCAGGTTCAACAGACGGTGCGGATGATTGGGTCGGCGCTATTGTAGAAGTAATAATAATCCCGGCAGAAGTATTGTTTTGTTCAAACTCCGGCGAGGTCGACACAATCGGAACTATATCCTGGTCTTGATACGGATTCATTACATTGTGTAATAAATCCGCATTGTTTACACCAATAACAGCGAGAAGAGCAACACATGCTGCTATAGCACTGTATCGGTGTGCGTTAAGCTTCATATGCTCCCACACATTTATGCGGACAGGAGCATTGACAACCTCTTTATCAATTCTTGCATTAAGATTTTCTAAAAAGCTGTCGTCAACCTTCAGCGGGGGAATGGATTTTGTTGCATTAAGCATTGACATGAAAAGCTCGTATTCCTTGCGACAATTTTCACACTCGTTTGTATGTGCAATAAGCTCTGCTTTTTGCATTGCACAAAGACTTTCGTATTCATCAAGACAAATACCAAACTGCTTACAGTTCATATCATAAATCCCCCTTTCTTAACTATTTCACTATATTAGACGTTTTTATTTTGAAATTGTTCCTTGTTTTGGTATAAAATTTTTTTAAGAGCACACCTTGCACGGTTAAGACGGGATTTTACAGTCCCTATAGGAATTCCCAAAGCAACACTTACTTCTTCGTAAGAAAGTCCCTGCATATCAAAATATACTATAATTTCGCGGTATTCTGTTTTTAATTCGTGAAGAGCACTCCAAACCTGATGATGTAATTCGTTTCTTTCTACTGTTTCTTCGGGTGTAGGATTAGTATCAGGTATATCGTGAGGTTTTTCGTCGTTATCTTCGCCATGTATGCTTATGACTTTTACACTTCTCTGGCGTTTTCTTAGCATGTCCTTGCATACATTGGAAAGTATTCTGTAAATCCAAGTGTTAAATGAGGATTTTTCGGCAAATGAGTTTATAGAGCGGTATACCTTAATAAATGTTTCCTGTGCCGCGTCATATGCGTCCTCTTTGTTGGAAAGAAGACCATATGCAATATTTACAACACGCTCCTGATATTTTTCAACAAGCTCATTAAAAGCTTGTCTGTCGCCTTGTTTACAAAGCTTTATTAACTCCTGGTCAGTCAAAAAGTCCTCACCTCACTTTCTGTTTTTTAGTTTATTTTAATAGTTTGATATTCTTTTTTTATAGCTTTCAAAAGATGATGATAAATCACTCATACAATCAGAACTGAATTTTTCTGAAAATGCCTTGGCAATCTCATATGCAACAACAGATTCAATAACCACACTGCATGCACTAACCGCACATACATCACTACGCTCCACAGAGGCGCTTGTATCTGTTTTATCTTTTAAATTAACAGTCGAAAGCGGATTATACAGAGTGGGGATAGGCTTCATTGCAGCGCGAACTATTATATCCTCACCATTTGACATTCCGCCCTCTATTCCACCGGCATTGTTTGTTTTACGTTTAAATGTGCCATCATATGTAATTTCATCATGTACAAATGAACCCTTTTTCGTTGCACAGTCAAATCCCATACCAAATTCCACACCTTTAATGGCTTGTACACTCATAACAGAGAATGCAATATTTGCGTCTAATTTTCTGTCATAGTGTGTATAAGAGCCAAGACCCGGTATAACACCTTTAACATTAACCTCTACAACTCCACCGATACTTTCGCCAGCAGCTTTTATTTTATCTATATACTCCATGGCTGCTTTTTCGCAGTTTTTATCGCCAAAGCCAACGGGAGAAGAGTAAGCGCGATTATAAAAATCAGCGTCAAATACCTTTGATGAATCAGTAATTTCTCCAATACTTACAACACGTCGGTAAAATTCAATACCAAACGGTGTAAGAAGTTGTTTTACTAATGCACCTACTGCAACTCTTGCGGCAGTTTCGCGTGCGCTTGCACGCTCTAAAACATTTCTTAAATCGTGATGGTTATATTTTAATCCGCCTGTTAAATCTGCATGGCCGGGGCGGGGACACTCAACACTTCTTGTGCCATCAGAAGTTTCAGCACCCATTGTATGCGACCAGTTTTCCCAATCCTTATTTTCGATTTTTATAGCTATAGGCGAGCCTAATGTATATCCTCCGCGTATACCTGAGAGAATTTCTATGGTATCTTTTTCAATTTTCATTCTTCCGCCTCTGCCGTAGCCTGATTGCCTGTCAGCAAGGGCTTTGTTTATGAGTGAAACATCAATTTTAACACCTGATGGCATTCCCTCTAAGATAACTGTAAGGCATTTACCATGTGTTTCGCCTGAAGTTAAGTATCTTAGCATTTGTATTCAAAAATCCTTTCTCTTTATATGTAGCAGTCTTTTGACTGCGCGTAATTTAAATTATACCTGATAATTATATCATATATTATTAAATTATTCAAGGGGTGATTTATAAAATATTACATTGTTCTATCTTCGTTTGTGTTTTTTTCGTAATGTATCTATAAAAAATATCATTAGAACAACACAAGCACATATAAGAGCGATAATTGCAATAATTATAAGAGTATTTGCAGTGTTTATTGTATTTTTTTTATACAAAAACTTATCACCTCTGTTAAAGAAAGTTCTTTTTTTATCCTTTATGGGTGAATATGATGCTATTTCATCATCACTTAAGAGGGTGGTGTTTATCTCCAGACGTTCAATGCTGTATATGTCATCTGATGTGTCTATTACTGCGAATCCGTATTCTTTGATTGTATTATTGTCTTCGGTATATTCATCATTAAAAACAGTATAATACTTATTCTTACCAAGGTCATAAATTGCACTGATATCAGTTATTTTGGTTTTAAAATCTTTTGTGTAGGCGCCTGTATAATAATACTTTCCGTTTGTGTAGCATACACCCGTATTTATGAGGTTATTTACACTCATATGCTCCGGTACTGCACCGTATATATCCTCAATAATAAAGTCAACATATTCACCATTTAATGAGTGAATATTTTCATAGCCTGTTTCTATAGTATTTTCGTGATAATCGGGTTCGATTGAAGTCTGGTTCTGATAATTTTTGTAAGTGTACAGGATATTTTTAAGTAGTTTAACTAAATTATAATTCTCTCGGTCAAATTTAACAACGTCTGCACAGGACGAAATAAGACTAAAGCATTTTTGGTATATTTTATCATCAATGTTGCTCTTAATGTTTGTAAACTGTGATGAGTTTATCTTTTTTGATTTTAATGAATTTAGAGTATCATATATCTGATTTGGATCTACTTTGCAAACTATACCTGTTATTGTGTAGCCTGCAATCTCTTTTATATTATACGCACCTCCGTCGTATATTTTTACAAATGTATCGTCGCGCAGTATAAAGGTTTCGCTCACATCATTCGTTTTAAATACAATACAGCTTTGTCCTGTACCTGTTTTTGCAGTTGAAAGCATATATTTGTTGTTTTCGCCATATACAAAACGAAGAGTATCCAGACACTCTCCGTCATTTTCGGCACGGTATATAGATGTACATATGGCTT
>JAZNPJ010000148.1:0-2039 GCA_045589635.1 Clostridia bacterium | reverse complement strand
GCAAAAAGTTTTGTGAGTTTCCTCACCAAGGTGTTCTTTTGAAGTTGTAATGTAACCAAACATAAAAGCTTCTCCGTAAAATTTATATAAAATAAGTATATACCTATTTTAACAAAAATGCAATAGAATAAAGTAAATTTTATAAAAATTAACTTTTTGGTAATAATAGAAAAAACATTAAGGAAGGAGTATTTACCAAAATGAAAAATAAAATGAATAAACAGGAGTATGCAGAATTTGTTAAACAGCAAACGCCTAATTCAAGACTGGGCATAAATTGTCTAAAGGCATTTATTGTGGGAGGAATTATCTGTGCAATAGGTGAGGGTATTATAACGCTATATACAAATGTTTTTGGAATGCAAGAAAAAACTGCTATGACGCTTGAATGTGTTACGCTTATATTTATTGCATCGCTTTTGACAGCGCTTGGTATATATCCGCGTATTGCAAAATTTGGCGGTGCAGGTACACTTGTGCCTATCACGGGATTTTCAAATGCAGTAACATCGCCGGCTCTTGAGTCAAAAACAGAGGGTTATGTACTTGGTGTGGGTGCTAAAATTTTTACAATAGCAGGCCCTGTAATACTGTTTGGCTCTGTTGCATCTATTATTGCGGGAATTGTAATTTATTTTGCAAAATAGGCAAAAAAATATGCAAAAAACAAAACGTCTTAATGTGTTTTTGACGTTTTATTTTGATTGCACAAAAAAGAACTTTATTTTCGTAAAAAAATTGTAATAAAAATGTGTGAAAACTATTGACAAGAGGGGGAAAAACAGATATAATGTAATAGTGTGTGTAAATGAGGTATAAGGAGTGAGATTTGCCAATGCTTTCTAATACACAAAAAGACAAACTGGTTGTTGGCTTAAAGCAATCTGCAAAAGCAATGTCGTCAGGTTTGGCAAAGAGCATATATATTGCAAATAACACAGACCCCGTCATTGTATCTGATTTAGAAAAAACTGCAACGGAGAATAATGTAGGGGTTATTTACGTCGACACTATGAAAGAGCTTGGTACCATGTGCGGTATTAACGTTGGTGCAAGCTGCGCAGTTATAATAAGATAGCTTATATCACCCAATGGGTGTTATAATATAAAAAATAAAAGAAAGGAGTAATTCGATATGCCTACATTTAACCAACTGGTTAGAACAGGAAGAAAGACTACAAAGAAAAAGTCAACAGCACCTGCTCTTCAAAAGAGTCTTAACTCTTTAAAGAAAAAGGTATCAGACAAGAGCTCTCCCCAAAAGAGAGGCGTTTGTACAGCTGTTAGAACTGCGACTCCTAAGAAGCCTAACTCAGCTCTTAGAAAAATCGCCAGAGTAAGATTAACAAATGGTATTGAAGTTACAGCTTATATCCCAGGTATAGGCCATAACCTTCAGGAACATAGCGTTGTTCTTATAAGAGGCGGTAGAGTTCGTGACCTTCCGGGTACAAGATACCATATCATAAGAGGTACACTTGATTCACAAGGTGTTAATAACCGTTTACAATCAAGATCCAAGTATGGTGCAAAGAAGCCGAAGGAAAAGAAATAATTGCTGCTTAAATGTTTAGCGGCAAGTATCACAAGTGCATATCGGGTTATTTAATATAAATAGCTACTATATTTGATACTGCGCTGACGGAATTTTGAAATAATAAGTTCACAGTACCTGTGATATTCATTTAAACTGAGGAATAGTCCGCACAAAATATGAAGGAGGGAAGCAAAGTGCCAAGACGTGGCTTTATTGCAAAAAGAGAGGTTATGCCTGATCCAATGTACAACTCTATCGTTGTTACAAGACTCATCAACAACATTATGCTTGATGGTAAGAAGCGTGTAGCTCAGAAAATTGTTTATGATGCATTTGACATCATTAAAGAAAAAACAGGTAGAGATGCTTTGGAAGTTTTTGAAGAAGCTATGAACAATATCATGCCTGTACTCGAAGTTAAGGCTCGTAGAGTTGGTGGTGCTACTTATCAGGTGCCTATGGAAGTTAGACCTGAAAGAAGACAGACTCTCGGTTTAAGATG
>JAZNPJ010000147.1:0-7387 GCA_045589635.1 Clostridia bacterium | reverse complement strand
GGTATGCAAGTCTTCTCTTGCCCCACTCATCTACAGATTCAACTTCTCCGTTCTTCTCTATAAGAGATACGAACTTGTCTTTTAGAGAGTTAACACCCTCTTCTGTAAGTGTTGCGTCAACGATAAAAATTGTTTCATAGCTGTTAAGCATTTTTTCAGCCATTTTATTGCACCTCCTTATGGACTTATGTCCCGAAACACATTATTTCGGGCAAGGATCGCCTGCCATTTATAGCAAGCCTTAGTATTATACATCATTTTTTGGATTTTGTCAAGAGTATTTATAAAATTTAGTAAAAAATCAATCAAAAACACCGCATCTGTCAAGAATTGTTAAAATCCGCATCATATCATTGGTGAGCATTAACTCGCCGTTTTCGTTCCCTTTAAGCTTGCCGCGTGCAACAAGCTTTTTTATTGTGGGTTGAAAATCCTTGTCCATATTTTCATCTATGTAATTGTAATAACCGCATTTTTGTGAAATTGTTTGTTTGATATCGTCTATCATTTGTTTTAGCTCTGTGTATTGCGACATTGTAAGTTCCTCCTCGTCATTTTCTGCATTTTTACAGTTCTTTAGTTCATTAAGCGGGTAGAATTTTCCTGGACATTGTGTTGCACATACTTCGCAATGCCCCACAACAGTTGCACAAGTATATGTTTTTTTAAGTTCAGAAATCAGGTTGGCAATGGCGTTTTTCTGTGCCCGGGGCATTGCAGTTTCCACGCTGTAATCACCCTCAGCTCCAATGCCTATTGAACAATGATTTTCGCCCAAAGCATGTGAGCCTACTGCCCATATAGGTCTGCCACGGTATATTTTTCCGTTTTTTGATACAAAAAAGTGATAGCCTATACCGCTCCAACCTGAATTTTTGTGTATCTGGTCAATTTGCCTGGCAGTGCAATTTTTCATAGCCATATGATGCAGAACGATATATTTTGTCTCGCTTCTTTTTGAGAGAGAACATCGCCAATTCCAATTTGTTTCTATAATATTCATTTTTTTCCCTCCGTCATATTATTTATTTTGTCTGAAGCAACCTCAAAGCCCTTTATCAGCCAGACGGGGACATTTACACCTATCTGTACAAGATTTTCGAGATTTGAACGAATTTCATTTATTATAAAGGTCGCTAAGGTAAACCAGCCTACAAACGAGGTAAAGCCCAAATCCATATCCATAAGTGTGCCAAGCTCACAAAATGCATTAGCAACAAAAAATGAAATTGCAATTACAAGCCAGCTGCCCGCCTTTTTTACTATTCCGCGAAATCCTGCAGAACTGTTTTCGGTTTTTGTATATCGTGCTTTTATAATGCCTGTTATATAGTCAGTTACGTTTAAAATCATAAATGCAACAAACAGATACCAGTGTCTGCCAAAAACCTGACACATAAAGGCAACTGTCGCTCCCCAGAAAATATTAAATTTACAAAACAGCTTTTCCATTTTTATCCTCCTTTCCTGTTGTTTTGGTACATAATATACCATTTACGAACCTTTTGCATTTTTATTATATCAGCTACATGTGTTATTTTAAAAAGAAGTGCATTTAAATTTAACAAGCAGAAGAAAGAAACAAGAAGATGCAGTGTTTTACAAAAATAAAATATTGCATAGTGTGATAATCAAAAAACCTGTATTAAAGCATTTTTATTATTGACAATAACTGTGAAATTTGATATAATTAAATGTAATTGTAAAAAATATAAAACAAAGGAGAATAACTATGCAATTTTTGTTTATAAGAAGATTTTGCGAAATGATTATTTTAACTATTATACCAAGTCTTATTGCCTCGGTTATAATTCAGTTTGACAGAGTTCAGGGTGCGATTTTCTACCCTGTTCTTGCTATTATAAGTGTGGTATGTACGGTAATATTTTTTGGCGGTAATCTCTTGATGATGAGAAGAATGACAAGAGATATTAAGTCGAAAAAAATATATATGATTGTTCAGTACACAACATTTGCAGTATATGCAATTATAATTGCTTTGATATGTATTTTTACATGGGATACATCTGAGGCTATGTTCTGGAAAGATGCAAGAGTTGCATTCTTCTTCCACAGCAGAGTGTTTGAAGTTATATGCGACCCGATAGTTATAGATCCTGATGATTTAACAAAAAACCTTATATCACCATGTGTGTCCATGATTATTTCAACTGTATTGTTTGGCTTTGTTACTTTCTTCTCACATTCTTTCTTCACAAAAAGATATATTATAGAGCAAGAGGAGATAGAAAAGGCAAAAGCAGAGGGCAAAAAGTTTTCGGAATCAGAAATGGATAAATATGCGGTGTCAATCAGAAAAAGTCTTGACGAGGAGCTTGATGAGTCGGAGAGTGATTCGGACGAGAAGGTTTATGATGAAGACAGGCTGTATTCAGTAAAAGAACTCAAAAAGATGGATAAAGAGAACACAATGGCTACAACGGTTAGAAAAAGCCGTATTAACTGGTCGGCGTGGAGAGTATCTGCTAACAGAAGTAATGATGTAAAGATGAGAGATATAGTAAAGGAACGCATATTGAATTTTGGCTCGTACGGATTCTATCAGAATTTAATCGAAAAACAGCAAAATGGCGAATACATAGACAAATATGTACGAAGATATGTTAAGAGCAAGACATCTTTACGTAAAACAAACAGTGATTTAAAATAAAAGTAAAACAACTAAGGAGTGATATACAATGTATAATAAAGTTCCAACAGACCTTAATTTCGTAGAACGCGAAAAAAAGATAGAGCAATTCTGGAAGGATAACGATATATTTAAAAAGAGTATTGACTATCGCAAGGAGGGCGAGGTATTTACATTTTATGACGGACCCCCTACTGCAAACCGAAAACCACACATTGGCCACGTTTTAACAAGAGTTATAAAGGATATGATTCCCAGATATCGTACAATGAAGGGTGCAAAAGTTATCCGTAAAGCGGGCTGGGATACACACGGACTGCCTGTTGAACTTGAGGTGGAAAAGCTTTTGGGTCTTGACGGTAAAGAGCAAATAGAAGAATACGGTCTGGAGCCATTTATAAATAAATGTAAAGAAAGTGTATGGAAGTACAAGGGTATGTGGGAGGATTTCTCAGGTACTGTTGGTTTCTGGGCAGATATGGACGACCCGTATGTAACATACCACAACGATTTTATTGAATCTGAATGGTGGGCACTGAAGCAGATATGGGAAAAAGGACTTTTATATAAAGGTCATAAAATTGTACCTTATTGTCCACGTTGCGGAACGCCGCTTTCATCACACGAGGTTGCACAAGGCTATAAGGATGTAAAAGAACGCTCTGCGACTGCCAAATTTGGAGTTGTTGGTGAGGATAACACATATTTTTTAGCATGGACAACTACACCATGGACACTTCCTTCAAACGTTGCACTTTGTGTTAACCCCCAGGAGGAATATGTAAAAATAAAAGTTGATGGAGTATGCTATATTCTTGCAAAGGCGCTTATTGAGGCTAACTTCCCCGAAACAGAGTATGAGGTTGTAGAGAGTTACATTGGTAAAGACCTTGAATATAGGGAATACACACCGTTATTTAATTTTAAGGAATTAGATAAAAAAGCATACTATATCACTTGTGATGATTATGTAACACTGACTGACGGTACAGGTATAGTTCATACTGCACCTGCATTTGGTGAGGACGATAACAGAGTTGGTCGCAATTATGAACTGCCATTTTTACAATTAGTAGACTCAAAAGGCGAAATGACAGAGGAAACACCATGGGCAGGAACATTCTGCAAGGCTGCTGATAAAGAGATTTTAGTTGACCTCGAAAGCAGAGGGTTGCTATTTAACGCGCCTAAATTTGAGCATAGCTATCCGCATTGCTGGAGATGTGATACTCCGCTTATTTACTATGCACGCGAGTCATGGTTTATAAAGATGACAGCGGTAAAGGATAAGCTTATAAACAACAATAACAAGGTAAACTGGATTCCTGAATCAATAGGTAAGGGACGTTTTGGTGAGTGGTTAAACAATATTCAGGATTGGGGACTAAGCCGAGACAGATATTGGGGTACACCTCTTAATGTATGGGAATGTAAGTGTGGTAAAAGACATGCAATAGGCTCAATAGCAGAGCTTAAGGAAATGTCATCAAACTGTCCTGACGAAATAGAATTACACCGTCCCTACATTGATGCGGTAACAATAAAGTGTCCTGACTGCGGAGAGGAAATGCACAGGGTTAAAGAGGTTATTGACTGTTGGTTTGACTCTGGAGCAATGCCTTTTGCACAATGGCATTATCCATTTGAAAATAAAGAGATATTTGAGGAGAACTTCCCTGCAGACTTCATCTCTGAGGCGGTTGACCAGACAAGAGGCTGGTTCTATTCACTTCTTGCAATTTCAACCTTGATTTTTGATGAGGCACCATATAAAAACGTAATAGTTTTAGGGCACGTACAGGACGAAAACGGGCAGAAAATGTCAAAGTCAAAGGGAAATGCAGTTGACCCGTTTGAAGCACTCGAAACTCATGGTGCAGACGCAATAAGATGGTATTTCTACGAAAACAGTGCTCCGTGGCTTCCTAACCGTTTCCATGCAGGTGCGGTAACAGAGGGTCAGAGAAAGTTTATGGGTACCTTATGGAACACATATGCATTCTTTGTGTTATATGCAAATATAGATAACTTTGATGCGTCAAAATACGAAATAGAATACGAAAAGCTATCAGTAATTGATAAGTGGTTATTATCAAAGCTTAATACTCTTGTTAAGACAGTTGACGAAAATCTTGCAAATTACAAGATAACAGAAACAGCAAGAGCATTGGACGCTTTTGTTGATGAGTTGTCAAACTGGTATGTAAGACGTTCAAGAAACCGTTTTTGGTTAAAGGATATGCCTCAGGATAAGATAAATGCGTATATGACACTGTACACTGCACTTGTTACATTATGTAAGATAAGTGCACCTATGATACCATTTATGAGTGAGGATATTTATCAGAATCTTGTAAGAAGCGTATACAAGGATGCGCCTGAATCTATACACCTTTGCGACTTCCCGACATATGATGAATCACTTATAAATAAAGACCTCGAAGAAAAAATGGAAGAGGTTCTTAATATTGTTGTATTGGGAAGAGCATGCAGAAACAGTGCAAACATCAAAAACAGACAGCCTATAGGTACAATGTATGTTAAGGCAGGGTCTGCTCTTGATGAATTCTATGCAGAAATCATAAAAGACGAGCTTAATATAAAAGATATAGAGTTTACTGATGATGTTTCATCATTTACAGATTATAGCTTTAAACCTCAGCTTAAGACACTTGGCAGACGTTTTGGTAAGAACCTAAACGAAGTTCGTGAAATATTGTCAGCTATTGACGGTGCAAAGACAATGGCAGAGCTTAAGGAAACAGGCAAAATAGTAATAAATGTTGCAGGTATTGATGAGGATTTAACTCAAGAGGATTTACTAATAGAAACAAAGCAATCAGACAGTTTCGAAACAAACAGCGACAAGGGTATAACAGTTGTGCTTGATAAGAGACTTTCCGAAGAACTTATAGAAGAAGGCTTTGTAAGAGAAATTATCTCAAAAATTCAGACAATGAGAAAAGAAGCAGGCTTTGAAGTAATGGATTACATTAAAGTTTCTTGCGGTGGTAACGAAAAGATTGCAAAGATTATGGATAAAAATGCAGACTATATTAAATCCGAAGTTCTTTGTGATGATATTATAACAACAGGTGCAATCGGCACAGTAAAGGAATGGAACATCAACGACGAAAAGGTAACACTGGGAGTAAAAAAAGGAGAATAACAAAGCAAAATATAAGAGTTGATTGTTGTATATAAAAAAGTATGTAAAAAACACTGTCTTATTAAAGACAGTGTTTTTTGCATAAAAAAATAGGAACAAGCGTAACTTGTTCCCACGTGATAGCGGTAATCGGATTTGAACCAATGACACTTCGGGTATGAACCGAATGCTCTAGCCAGCTGAGCTATACCGCCACAACGTTAATTATTATACAACATTGTGGGGCATTTGTCAAGTCTTTTTTTAAAAAATTTTACATTTTAATTATCAGTCGAACACCAATGGTTCTTCAGTAGGTCCTGGAGCGACGTTTGATGTGAGCGGCCGCTTAGTAGGAGCTGCAGTCGGAGTCGGCTTTGCGGTCGGTGTCGGCGACGGTGATGGTGATGGCGTGGGTGATGGTGTCGGTGTCGGCGACGGAGTCGGATCTAACTGATAAATCATCTCAAGCTTTTCCTCGTTTGAAAGTGTCTCCATAGAAGCAATAAGCTTTTTTGCAAGATAACTGCTATCATCAGTTATTTTGTTTGCATATGTGGAGGGGATACTTCCGTAAACAGAATTAAGCGCTTTTATAATTTCGTTATTTTGCGAAACATACATTCTTAAATCTTCAGTCATATCTGAGTTTTTTGATATACGTTTAACAGAGGCCTTACACACATCGTTCTTGTTATCATCAAGGAAAGTAAGAGCAAGAACATTGGTGCGTGTATAATATTCTGTTAATATATTCACAAGGGCTTCATTTTTGTCTTCATTTAAATAGCTATCGTATATATCAAAAAAGTCGAAAACATCTGTATGTGCTTTTTTTACATATGCGTCTATGTTGGGACAGTCCTCAACAGATTTTAACAGCTTGTATATATTAAGGGAAAATTCAACCTCTATATCATCAAAAACTTCTCTTCGTTTGTTAGTAACCATATTGGCAATCTTTTTTTGGGGCCTTGTAAATTCGCTGTCCTGGAGGTCCTCTGTTTCTTCGATATAATCTCTATAATCTGTCTGAGCGCACGCCTCAATATACATCTCACAAGCTGCAAGCTGCTGCTCATAAACTAAATCATCTATCTGTGAAAGGGAGGTGTAATTAGCGTCCTCACTAACCTCAGGCAGAATGTTTACCACAGTAATCTGTGAAAGTAAATCGATTGTATTGTTACTGTCTGAACAACCGCTGAGCACAAAAGATATTAAAATGCAAAACACCAGATATAGTGTAATAGTTTTCTTCACTGCACTTACTCCTTTTGTTCATTTTCTTGGTGCACGGATGCTGTGTTGTTAGTTTCATGCACTGCTTCGGTATAAACAGGGTTTTTTGAAGGCTTTTCACCATAGCTGTATCTATAGGCATAATCATGGCCATAGTTGCTATAACCGTATCTGCTGTATCCGTATTTACCGTCGGAGTATCTCTTGTATGAATAACGAGAATAGCGCGAAATGCCATATCTTCTGCCATAGGATTTTCCGTACGAACCATAGCCGGAGTTTGTAATATCTATGTCATTTACAAAGAAACCTAAAATCTTTACGTTTGCAAGCTTTAAAAGATTGAT